>JBAWVV010000046.1:0-17023 GCA_037147115.1 Planctomycetia bacterium
CTGCCCCTCTCCCCTACCACCCTCCGCTCCCGCCCCGCGATCCTCCGGCCGCGCCGGGCGCTCGGCGGCCTGCGCATCCTCCTCACTGGCGGATCGTCGGGGGTGGGGCGGAGCTTGGCAGTCGAGCTTTCGCGGCGCGGGGCTGCCGTCTTCGCCACGGCCCGTCGCGAGCTCCTCCTCGCCACGCTCGCCGCCGATCATCCGATCGCGGTTCTCGCCGGTGATGTCACCCACGACGCCTTCCGTCAGGAGCTCGTGGCCGCCGCGGTGAAAAGCCTCGGCGGCCTCGACGTCGTGATCGCTGCGGCGGGGAGTGGCGCGATCGGCCGGTTTGCCGAGGCTGATCCGGCCACGCTGCGACGCGTGATGGAGATCGACTTCTTCGCCCCAGCGGAGCTCGTCCGGCTCGCGCTCCCGGTCTTGGCCCACGGCCGCGATCCGGCCGTCGTCCTCGTCGGCTCGATCCTCGGCCTCCACCCCATCCCCCTCCATGCCGACTACTGCGCCGCGAAAGCGGCCGTCCATTCCCTCGCCGGCACGCTCCGCGCCGAGCTCGCGCCCACCGGCATCGACGTGCTGTTGGCCACACTCGGGCCGACGGCGTCGGAGTTCTGGGACAGCCTCCTCGCCGGGGATCGCCCCGCGTGGTCGCGCGGCCGGCAGCTCGACGCGGCCACCACCGCCCGCGCGATCATCGCCGCCCTCGAGCGCCATCGGGCGACTGTCTACCCCGGCTGGTCGGCAAAGGGCTTCGCCCTCGCCGCCCGCTTCTGCCCGCGCCTCGTCGACCGGATCATTCGCCGGCGGATGGCGAAGGGGTGAATGCCGCGGCAGCCGCCGGAAACCGGCTCATGCCCCCTTCGCCCGCTCCAGTTCCATGCCAATGGCGAGAAGCTGCTCGGCGTCGAGGAGGGTGTCGTTGGCGGTAAACAGTCGGCGGATCGCCTCCTTGTGGATCTTCATCTTCGTTCCGCCGACGCCGAGGGCGCCGTACAACACGCCGTTCCCTTCCGCCCTGGCCTTGTCAGAAGAGCCAATCCCGGCGATTCCCGCGGGCGGCACGGCGTTGAGATCGATGAGCACGCGTGCCCCGGTCGCCGCGGCCCTGCCCTGCTCGTCGAGGAGCGTGACGCCGGCGGCACCGCAGGCGACGACGAGCTGTGCTCTGACAAGCGCCGCGGCGAGCTCTGGCTCGGTGCCAGTAGCCCCTCGGGCCTCGACCGGACGAAGCGTCGCCCCGGGCACCTCAGCCCGGACGCGCTCGCACACCGCGCCCGCACGCTCGAGGGAGCGTGACACGAGCGTAACGGCGACGCCAAGGCCAGCCAGGAGCCGTGCCACCCGCTGCCCCACCGGGCCGGTCCCCCCGAGGACCACTGCCTCGATGCCCGCACCTGGACGGTCAAGGGGGAGATGACGGGCCGCAGCGACAACCGCGGCTGCCGCGGTCGTATTGGCACCTGATGGGTCGAGAAGGACGCCGACGCGCACGGGGCCGAAGAACGTCTTCTTGATCTTCGCGAACACCCCTTCCGCCGCCGCCACATCGCTACCGCCGACGAAAATCGCCGTCGAGGCGAGATCCGCGCCGCCGCGCGTGAACATCGCGCCATGGACAAGCGGCACGACCGTGTCGACCGTTACGCCACCATGGCGGAGGAGGATGTCAGCCCCGGCATCGACCGCGACGACGGCGTCGAACGTGCTGGCTTGAGGATCGGTGTCGAGTTGGAGGAGGATCCGGGCGGGCATGGCGAGCCACTCCTTCGGTAACCCAATTGAGGCGCAAAGCAGATGCAGAGAAAAGCTGAAAGCGGAAGAGATGAACGCAGCCAAAACGACGCCGCCCGTGGCGCGGGAGACCGCGCCACGGGCGAACAGATCGATGACCGTTGCCAAACCAGGGCTCAGAAGCCGCGGAAGGGATGGACCTCGTCGCGCTTGGCGACCATCTCGGCGGCCGACGGCTTGCCGTGCATCGCGTTGGCGATCGCCATCTTCGTGGCGTTGTAGTTGTAGGTGTAGATCTTCTTGTCGTCGGCGGCCTGCCAGTGGATGAAGACACCGCAGACGATGACGAGGTTTTCGGCATCCCGCTCGGGGATCACGCCGTCGGCCACGCTGTCAGCAACAGCCTTGGCGACCGCAGCCTGAGCGGGTCCGAACATCTGCACCGCCTGCTTCGCTCCCTTGATCGTGACCTTCGTGATCATGACCGTGGCCGGCTTGACGGCGACATTCGGCGTCAGCACCGCGAGGAGGTTTGAGTGACCCTCGCTCTGCCGGGCCAGCGCGTTGGCAAAGGCCGTACCCACCGGACCATCCTTGCTGCCGATCAGCAGATCGATGTGGGCGATCTCGTTGCCCTCACCGTCGAGCGCCTCACCAATAAACATCGACATCTCTGTCTCCTCGTGAAGTGAATCCCCTCCCCTGACTGGGAAGGAGTGGACCAGATCCGGCGACTGCGCCCGGCTCCGGTATTTTCAAGTGCGGTCAGCGACGTGCCGGTCGTGCCCCTGAAGCCCGACTCGGATTCCCGGACAACCCGTAGGTACTCCAGGCACGACCGACCGAGCAGGACACCGACCGCAGGCCCCCACGCCCGCCCTGTAGGCAGGTCCGCTGGGATCGGGAGAATACCATGTCCCCTGACACCGGCAACAAAGTCCCCTCCCCGAGCCACGGATGCCGCCGGAACACGCCCTTCCTCCCCCACCCGGCCGCGGGACGGGCGACGAAATTGGCCCGGGTCTTCCCGCGCTCTCACCCCGAGCGTCGCTTCTCGTGCTCGGGGCCAGCGCCCGCGCTTGGGCGACGTCGGTGGGCCGCACGGGGCTTGTCGTCCGGGCCGCCGACCTGTTCGCCGACCGCGATTTGGTCGCGATCGCGGCCGCCGTCGCCATCCCGCCGGAGCGCTACCCCGAGGCGCTTGCCGAGGCGGCCGAGGGCTTCCCGCCCGGTCCGTGGTGCTACACCGGCGCCCTCGAGAACCATCCCGGGCTTGTCGATGCGATCGCCGCCACGCGGCCGCTGGCTGGCAACGGTGGGGAGGCGATCCGTCGCGTCCGCGCGCCGCAGCATCTGGGGGCGGTGCTGGCCGATGCGGGGATCGGCTTTCCGCGGACGCTCGACAACCCGGCGGCAGTCCCGTCTGATGGCCGCTGGCTGCGGAAGCCGCGTGCCAGCGGTGGCGGTCGGGGAATTATTCCCTGGACACGGCCCGAGGCTGGCGGCGCAGCGTTGCCCCCGGCGCAGGGGTGCGTCTGGCAGGAGCTCTGCCCCGGGCTGCCGGTGGCCGGGGTGTTTGTCGTGACGAACCGGGGAGCGCGTCTGGTCGGCGCGAGTCGGCAGTTGATCGGTATCACGGCCTGGCAGGCCCCTCCCTACGCCTACTGCGGATCGGTCGATGTCGACCCGCTGACGCTCCCCGGCCATCTCGGCGACCAGTGGGATCGGATCGGCGCGCTCCTAGCGGGATCGTTCGGCCTCTGCGGTGTCGTCGGCGTCGATGCGATCGTGACGCCATCGGGCCGACTGGTCGTGATCGAGATCAATCCGCGACCGACCGCATCAATGGAATTGGTCGATCGCCGCACGGGGCTCGCGCTCGCCGCTGATCACCTCGCGGCCTGCGGGATCGTCACGGCGCCCCCCAGCCCCGCCCGCGCCGGGGGCCGCTGGGCCAAGGGCATCCTCCGGGCCGCGGCGACAATCACCGTCGACCAGCGGCTCGGCGATCACTTCGATCTCCTCTCGGAGACCTGGAGCCGCGCCGATGGCTGGCCGGCGCTCGCCGATCTCCCGCGCTGCGGCACCGTGGTGCCATCCGGTGCGCCGTGCATCACGCTGTTTGCCGTCGCCGACACCGGCCGCGAAGCGCGACAGCGCCTCGACCAACGGATGGAAGCCGTCCGGGAGGCCATCGGGCGGCCCGGGCCGTGAAGCCCGCCGCCGGCGTCCTCCCGGCGTCCTCCCGGATCAGCCGGATCAGCCGGCCATCCGCCGCGGCATCGCGACCGTGGCAGCCTCGTGCGACTGGTACTGCATGAGGTAGGCGTCCTCGGTCGAGTCCTCGTAGAAGTCTTTGAGAACGGAGATCGCCCGGTAGCCGAGCGACCGGAAGAAGAGCTGCGCGGGGAGATTCCGCTCGCGGACCTCAAGGAGGATCCGGTCGCGACGCTCGATGCTCAATTTGGCGAACAGCTTCCCCATCATCTGCGTCCCGATCGCCAACCGCCGGTGGGAGCGGCGGACAGCGAAATTGAGGACATGGAGGCGCGTTCGGTGGAGCTCGTAGATCATGAACGCGACGACGGAGTCCCCGACTTCGGCGACCATCCCGATGCAGTTCCGCTGCCGGAGACAACGGGTGAAGTCCTCGTCCAACCAGGGAAACTCGAAAGCCTCCTGCTCGATCGAAAGGACTTCGGGCATGTCGCGGCGGATCATCCAGCGCAGTTGAATCCGGAGTCGGTCGGCTTCCGTGGTCGCCACGTGTCGTCACTCCATCGAGTCGGGGGTCAAGGTGGGGGCGAACCGTAGCAACTGCACCCGGGCGAGCCAAGAGAACTCCCGCCACGAATGGAGCCCCCTTGTGGAGACCTGTTGGCGAAACCGTCTTGACCCTCATCCGGCGATCTTCCTACCCTCCCCACGCCTTCGCCCGGACCCGGCGTCCGGAGCGGATGGAGGCGGCTGTCATCGACCGCCGGCTTTCGACATGACCCCGGGGATGACGGCGTGCCATGCAGACCACTCGACACTCCTCGCCCGCTCTGAGCCCCCCTCTCCGGGCCGCCGCCGACCAGTCCCGCCGACGGCCGGCACTCCCGATCCTCACGGTGCTGTGCGCCCTCGTCGGCTGCGCCGGACCGGCGATCCGCAGCCAGAGCCCCGAGGTGGCGGCGCTGATCGGAATGGAATCTGACATCCGTCTTGTCGGCGACTATGCGGCGCCCTGGGGCACCCACCCGCAGCGCATCGAGCGGGCCGCGCTGGTCACCGGCCTTCCGGGGACGGGAAGCGATCCGCCGCCGGGAACCCAGCGGGCGCTCATCATGGCCGATATGCAGGCCCGCGGGGTCGCCGAGCCGAACAAACTCCTCGCCTCCCCAACGACCTCGCTCGTTTGGGTCCATGGGTATCTCCCCCCTGGCATCCGCAAGGGAGACCGCTTCGACGTCATGGTCGAGGTTCCGGCCGACAACGAGACGACGAGCCTCAACGCCGGCTGGTTAATGGAGACCCGTCTGGCGGAAATGGCGATCCTCGGGCAGCGGGTCCGCGACGGCCACGTGCTGGGGATCGCCGAGGGGCCGCTCCTGGTCGATCCGGTATCGGGGGGAACGCTCGACTCGAAGTCGAAGCTCCGCGCCCGCGTCCCCGGCGGCGGCGTCTCCCTGACGACGCGATCGATCGGCCTGATCATCGCCCCGGAACACCGCTCGATCGCCCTCTCCAAGCGCGTCGGTGACACGATCAATCGCCGTTTCCATGCCGTCATCAAGGGAACGAAGCGCGGGGTCGCGACCCCGAAGACAGAACGCTTCATCGACCTCGAGATCGCGCCGGCCTATGAGCACAATCTCGGCCGCTACATCCGCGTCCTCCGGGCGATCGCGGTCGTCGAGCCGCCGGCCGGCCGGCACGCACGGATGGAGCTCCTCGCCCGGCAGCTCGCCGATCCGGTCACCGCCCCCTCCGCCGCGCTCAAGCTCGAGGCGATCGGCCGTGATGCCCTCCCGATCCTTAAAAAGGGGCTTGAGTCGTCCGACGCCGAGGTCCGCTTCGCCGCCGCCGAAGCGCTCGCCTATCTCGGCGAGTCGAACGCGGCCCCCCATCTCGCCGAGGCCGCCCTCCATCTCCGCAGCGCCCGCCCCGCGGCCCTCGCCGCCCTCCAGGTGCTCGACGATGCCAATGGAATCGACGCCCTTCAATCGCTCCTCACCAGCTCAAGCGCCGAGACACGCTATGGGGCGTTCCGTGCCCTGTGGAAGATCGATCCCACCGCGCCGCTCATCCGCGGCGAGCGCCTCGGCGATGCCTGCTCGCTCCATGTCGTCGATGTCGCCGGGCCGCCGCTGGTCCACTGCACGCGGAGCACCCGGCCGGAGATCGTTCTGTTCGGGACGGAGCACGCGATCGACTCCGGCCTCCGCGCTGAAGCGGGAAGCTCGATCGTCGTCGTGGTCGAGGCGGGCAGGGCGACGATCAACCGCTTCGTGGCGGGCGAGGCGGACCAGGTCGTCGAAGTCGACGCCCGGGTCGAGCCGGTCGCCCGGGCGATCATCCAAGTCGGCGGCACCTACCCCGACGTCGTCCAGTTTCTCCAGCAGGCCAGCGCCGGCCGCTGCCTCTCGAGCCGTCTTGCCTTCGACGCGCTGCCGAACGAATTCGACGGCCGGACCTCGATCCACGACGAGGCGTCGGCCCGCGATCGTGACGCGGGCGACGAGGCAGGCGACGAACCGGTCGAGGAAGCAGCTGATCGCGATGCCGACACCGCCCGGCGCGGCCCGGGCAGGGGGGCAGACGTCGCTGCCGGGGAGGGCCACGCCGGCACCTCGTCATGACACGGCTCAAGGCGCTTGAACTATTCGGCTTCAAGAGCTTCGCCGACCGGACACGCTTCGAGTTCCCCGACGGCATCACCGTCGTCGTCGGACCGAACGGCTCAGGGAAGTCGAACGTCGTCGACGCCATCAAATGGGTCCTCGGCGAGCAGTCGGTGCGCAGCCTCCGCGGCCGCGAGATGACCGACGTGATCTTCGCCGGATCGGTCTCCCGCAAGCCGCTCAACAGCGCCGAGACGTCGCTCGTCTTCGACAACAGCGCCCGGCTCCTCCCCGTCGAGGCCGATGAGGTCCAGATCGGCCGCCGCGTCTATCGCAGTGGCGAAAGTGAGTATCTCATCAACGGCGAGGTCTGCCGGCTGCGCGACATCCGCGATCTCTTCAGCGGCACCGGCGCCGCCACCGAGGCCTACAGCGTCATCGAGCAGGGGCGCGTCGACGCCCTTCTCATGGCCTCCGGCAAGGATCGCCGCGCGGTTTTCGAGGAGGCGGCGGGGATCACGAAGTTCCGTGCCAGACGCACCGAGTCGCTGCGGCGACTGGAGCGGTCCGAGCAGAACCGGCAGCGACTGGCCGACATCGTCGGCGAGGTGGCGGCACGCCTCGAGACGGTCCGGCACCAGGCCGCGCGGGCCCGCCGCTGGCGGCAGATGACCGATCGTCTGCGTCGGCTCCGGCTCGTCGCGGCCCGTCAGGATCTCGCCGAGGTCGACGGCGCGGTCGCCGCGGTGGAATCGACGTTGGCCCGGCTCCGTGCCGACCTCGAAGCAACGGAGATCGCCGCCACCGAGGCCGCCGCCGAGGCCGCCGCCCGCGGGCTCGAGGATCAGGAACTGGTGCCGCAGGTGACGCAGTTGCGGGCCGTGGTCACCGCCGAACGGGAGCGGGCTGCCGCCGCAGAGGCCCGTCGCCAACCGCTCCTCGAGCGGATGGGGGAATGGGAGGGGGAACTGGCGCGGATCGACCAGGAAGGGCGCACCAGCGCCGCACTCCTCCGCAGCGCAATCGACGCCGCCACCGCCGCCGCGACGAGCTCGTCCGCCCTTAGCGCCGAGCGGGGGGCTCTCGAGGAACGGCTCACGGCATGCCAGCAAGCCGCTGCCGGATCGAACTCCGATGTCGAGCAAGCCCGCACCCGCGTCGAACACCTCGCCACGCGGCTGGAAGACCTCGCTGCCCAGCGACAGCGCCTTCTCCTCGAGGCCGATCGGGCCGATGGCCGGCAGGAGGAGGCGCGCCGTCAGGCCGCCGATTCCCGTCTCCGCATCGACACCGCGCGGCGTCGGATGGACACCACCGCCGAGGCCCTCGCGGCCCGGGAGGGAAACCTCCAGGCCCTCGTTCAACGGCTCGAAGCCACCGACCGCGACATCGGCGCCGCCGAGGAGAGCGTCCGCGAGCGCACCGTCGCACTCGAATCGGGGTGGCGCGAGCTCGCCGGTTGGCAGGCGAAACTCGAGGCCTGCCGGGAACGCCGGGGGCTCCTCGAGGAATTCGCCGGACGGCACGAGGGGGTGGCAGAGGCGGCCCGACGCCTCCTCGCCGCTGCGGCCGCCGACGCCGAGGGGAGCGCCGTCCGCGGGATCATCGGCGAGATGATCGACGCGCCGATGGAATGGGCGAGCCTGGTCGATGTGGCGCTGGGAGTCACGGCGCAGGACATCGCCGTGACGTCGCTCGACCGCTTCGCCGGGTGGTTACAGCCGTGGGCCGCCACGGAAGCAGGCAAAGGGGCGCTCGCCACCGGAGGGCGGATCGGCATCGTCGCCCCGAGCCCGATCCCCACCGACGACCAGCCCGATCTGCTGGCTGACGGGAGCGTCGTCGGTCGGCTCGACCGACTGATCGCCTCCGCCAATGCCACCGCCGCCGACACGCCCGCTGCATGGCTCCTCAGCCAGACCTGGGTCGTGGCGACGTTCGACGATGCCCGCCGCCTGGCCGCGGCCCATTCGACGCTCCACTTCGTCGCCCGCGACGGTCAGAGCTGCCGGGGCGGCCGCTACGAAGTGGGGAGTGTCGCAGGGGCCTTGGGGCTGGTCGCCCGTCGGGCCGAGCTCAAGTCTCTCAATCAGCGGCACGACGAGCTCGTGCGCCGCAGCGACGACCACGCGACGATGGTCACCGACCTCCAGGCCGGACTCGCGGCGGCCGGTCAGGCGGTCCGCCAGCTGCAATCCCGGCGCCAGCACGACGCCGAGAGCGTGGCCGCCGCGAAGGGCGACGCCGCCCGTCTCGCCCGCGAGCAGGAATCGGCCCGCGAGTCCCTCACCGCGGCGGAAGAGGCCGTCGCAGCTCTGGAACATCGCTCCGGCGAGGCGGAACGCCTCCGCGACGAGATCACCACCCGTCTCGGGGTCACCGAAGCGGAATTGGCCGAGCTCCGCCGCGAGCGGACGAGGATGGAGCAGTCGATCCTCGACATCGACCGCTCCCGTGGATCGCTCACCGAGGAGATCCACCGCCTGCGGATCGAGCTCGCCACGGGCCGGGAGCGGCTCGACCGGGCGGAGCACGACGCTGCCGCACGGGCCGCGCAGGTCGCGGAGCGCCGGTCGGCACGCCTCTCGATCCACGCCCGGCATGACGCGATCCGCGACCGGCTCCACACCACCGAGCTCGACGTCCTCCGGGCCGGGAGCCTGCTGGCGGAGGCGACCTGGGCCGCCGAACATGCGGATGCCTCGCTCGGATCCCTCGTGGCCCGCCAGGAGTCGATCCGGGCCGCCGCGGTGGCCGCCACCGACACCGCGACCAGCGCCCGCGCCGCCGCCGGCCGGCTCGGCGACCAGATCCACGCCCGTGAGCTCGAAGCGGGCGAGGCGAGGCACCGGCGCGTGCGGATCGTGGAGCGGATCCGCGACGAGTACGACATCGACATCGAGGCAGCGGGCAGCGCCGAAGCGACCGAGGGCCCCGGGACCACGGAGCATGCCACCGAGGAGGAGATCCCCTCCGATCGGCCGGCGCTCGACAGCGCCATCGATGAGCTGAAGCGGAAGCTCGCTTCGATGACAACCGTCAACCTCGAGGCGCTCACCGAATCGGAGCAACTCGCCGAACGGCTAGCCGGACTCGAGGCCCAGCTTGCCGACGTCACCAACGCCAAGCTGGCGATCGAGCAGCTCATCGCCCGGATCGACGAAGACAGCCGCCGACTCCTCACCGAGACGATCGAGACGGTCCGCGGTCACTTCCGCACCCTCTTCGAGCGCGTCTTCGGCGGCGGCCAGGCCGACATCATCCTCGAGCCCGGGGTCGATGTCCTCGAGACGTCGGTGGAGATCGTCGCCCGTCCGCCCGGCAAGGAGCCGCGGAGCATCTCCCTCCTCTCCGGCGGTGAGAAGACGATGACGTGCGTCGCCCTCCTCCTGGCCATCTTCCGCTCCCGCCCCAGCCCCTTCTGCGTCCTCGATGAGGTCGACGCCGCCCTCGACGACGCCAACGTCGACCGGTTCGTGGGGGTGCTGCGGGAGTTCAAGAACACCCAGATCATCGTCGTCACCCATCGCAAGGCGACGATGGCCGCCGCCAACACGCTCTACGGCGTCACGATGGAGGAATCGGGGGTGTCGAAGCGGGTGTCGGTGCGGTTCGAGTCGACGGCGGCGACCGCTCCGGTTCCGTTGCGGGCCGCGGCGTGACGCCCCGTGGGAAACAGGGGCTGTGCCCTTGTTTTTCACGCTTTTGGAGGGGGCCGTTGCAGTCGGACCACCCGTTCCCACCGCTGCCGTCGCGAAGAACGGCTCAAGTCGCACCACGTGTCCATTCGATCTTTCCCTAGGTCGGTCATACCGCGGCCGCAAAACCGGTTCGTCCGGAACGCGATCCGCGGGTTTGGAGCAGGGGGGGACACCTGCGAGTCGTGGCTTCTTCGAGGAGCATCCGTGAAGGGTGCGCCTGCGGAGGAATGCCCTCTTCCAGCCCCCCCGCGCTTCATGCCGGCCATCGTGGGGCTCGACGACGCGGTCGTTCCCACTGAGTCGGTTTCCGCGTCGGGGGGGCTGTGTCCCGCGCTCTTTGGGAGCGGGCTGGCCAGAGACGTTCCGGACACAAAAAAAAGTGCACATGGAGTTCACGTGATGAAGGTTTTCACGACAGGCCAGGTCGCCAAAATCTGCAAGGTAGCGCCGCGGACTGTGAGTAAGTGGTTCGATTCCGGTCGCCTCAAGGGCTACCGGATCCCGGGGAGTCAGGATCGCCGCATCCCCCGTGAGTATCTGATCAAGTTCCTCAAGGAACACGGCATGCCGCTGGGCGATCTCGAGGATGAGGCGATGGCGAAGGTCCTCCTCGTGGGGCAGGACCAAGTGCTCATCGAGAATCTGAAGAAGCATCTGCCGCTCGAGCGGTCGTTCAAGATCCAAATCGCAGCCAGTGGTTTCGAGGCCGGCATCCAGGCCGAGAGCTTCCACCCCGATTGCATCGTGGTCGACTACTCGATCGGCCGGATCGACGCCCAACAGATCTGCCAGAATCTGCGGCGCAATTCCGAATATGCAGAGACGATCGTGATTGCCCTGCTCCCCGACGACGGGTCGCAGATCACGGTCGACCGGGCCCATGTCAACGAGAGCTTCAAGAAGCCGTTCGACGTGGCCCTCCTCGCCGAACGCCTTCGCACGCTGATCGGTGCCCGCAAGGAACTGGTCTAACCGCCGACTCGCGTCCGAACTCCATCACCGCAGGCCGGTGTGCCAAGGGGGGCACTCCGGCCTGCGGTCGTTTCGGTGCCGGCAGACCGTCGACATCCGCCACTCGCGGCCTGCTTTTCCCTGGTATCCTCCCGGCATGGACACCCACCCGCTCCGCATGATCGACGTCGGCGACAAGCCGATCTCCCCCCGGACGGCCCGCGCCTCCGGCCGACTCCTCGCCCATCCCGACACCGTGCGGCGGATCCGCGCGGGGGATCTCGAGAAGGGGGATGCCGTTGCTGCCGCGCGGCTGGCGGGGATCATGGCGGCGAAGAAGACCGCCGAAATCGTGCCGCTGTGCCACCCACTCCCGCTCGACTCGGTCGCCGTGACCATCGACTTCGACGACCCGGAGGGGGTGTCGATCAGCGCCACCGTCCGCTCGACCGGCCGCACCGGGGTGGAGATGGAGGCCCTCGTGGCAGTCACCGCCGCCGCGCTGACGCTCTACGACATGACGAAGTCGATCGACCCGGGAATGACGATCGACCGGATCCGCCTCGACGAGAAGACCGGCGGCACTCGCGGCGAATGGCGACGCGGCGAGGGACGGATCCGGCCGCAGCCCTAAACGCCTCGCCCCCCCGGCCGCACATCAGCGGCCGCGCGGCTCGACGGCAGTTTCAGCCGGACGCTCGCCCGCCGGGCCCGACGCCCGTGGGGCCACGATCCCCTGCCCTCCGGCCATCAACCGCGCCGCGGCTCGGTCGCTGGCTGCGGCTCGGTCGCTCGCCGCGGCTCGGTCGCTCGCGAGGATCGGCTCGAGCTCGTCGACGAAATCTCGGGCATCCTTGAACTCCCGGTAGACGCTCGCGAAGCGCACGTAAGCCACCTGGTCGACACCGCGGAGGAGCTCCATGACCCGCTCCCCGATCGCCCGGCTGGGGACCTCGCTCTCGTAGTTGTCGTAACACTCCGACTCGATCTCCGACACGAGGGCCTCGATGTCGTGCTCAGTGATCGGCCGTTTCCCGCAGGCGATATTCAGCCCGGAGCGAATCTTGTCGCGGTCGAAGGGCTCGCGGACGCCCCCTTTCTTGACCACGGAGAGGGCCTGACGTTCGACTCGCTCGTAGGTCGTGAACCGGCGCCGGCAGGAGAGGCATTCGCGCCGCCGACGGATATTCGCACCGTCGTCGATCGACCGGGAATCGATCACCCGGTCGTTGTCGACTCGGCAGAAGGGACAGCGCATCGGCAGGATTCTCCGTAACGGTCAGGCTGACTGCGTCGGTTCACCGTCGGCATCCCCGTCCGTCTCTCCACCCGCTACCGGATCGGCCCCGGCCGGATCCCTCGCCGGTCCGGCGAGCTTCCAGTCACGACGCTGGCGCGAGCTGGGGATGTCCATCGACTTGCGGTATTTCGTCACCGTGCGGCGGGCGACCGTGATCCCCTGCTTCGCCAGCCCGATGACGAGATCGTCGTCGCTGAAGGGGGCGTCCTTGGGCTCGGCCTGAATGATCTCCTGGAGCTTGATCCGCACCGCGTCCCAGGCCACCTCCTCGCCATCAGCACTGACGGTGCCACCGACGAAGAACCGCCGCAACGCCCACAGGCCACGCGGTGTCTGCAGCCACTTATCGTCGACGGCGCGGCTGACCGTCGTCACGTGCATCCCGATCCGGTCGGCGATCTGCTGCATCTTGAGCGGCTCGATCGCCTCCGGCCCGTCGGTGAGGAAGCGCGTCTGGTGATCGACGATCGCCTGGGATGTCCGTAGGAGCGTGCTGCGGCGCTGCTCGATCGCCTCGATGAGCCATTGGGCCGAATTGATCTTCCGCTTGATGTACTCGCGCGTCTCCGGCGGCGTGGCCGGGTCGGAAAGCATCTCGCGGTAGAGCGGGCTGATCCGCAGGTTCGGCAGATCGACCTCCTCGAGGCGCACCTTCCAAGTACCGTCCTGCTGCATCTCGACATGGACGTCGGGCTTCACCACCGGCACGTACGGGACCGTGAAGCGGGCCCCCGGCTTCGGCTGGAGCGAATGGAGATCGTGACGCAGCCCCTCGATCTCCTCGATCGTAAACCCGGTCTTCCTGGAGATCAGCGGCAGGCGATTGGCGCCGAGATCCTCGAGGTGGTCTGAAACGAGCCTCCGGAGCTGGCGGGCGTGGGGTGTCTCGGGGCGGATCTGGAGGAGAAGGCATTCTCGCAGGTCGCGGGCCCCCACGCCGGCCGGCTCCATCCCCTGGACCACCGACAGCGCCGTGTGGAGCTGGCCGAGCTGGGCCTGCCAGAGGGGGGAATCGGGCGTGGCCTCGACGTCGACGAGGTCCTCGAGCGGCATCGGCAGGTAGCCGTTGGGATCGAGGTTGTAGATCACCTTCTCCGCAGCCTGCCGCACCTCCGGACCGAGCTCGTCGTTGGAGAGCTGCTCGTGGAGATGGTGGAAAAGCGTCTCGGGGCGCTCCTCCATGTTGGCCATGGCGTCGAGGTAGCGGTCGGAGGCCTCGTCGATTCGGGAGGCGGAAGGGCGGCTGCGGTCGTCGTCCGATTCGGGGTATTCGCTCGACCAGTCGTAGGAACGCTCGAAATCGGCCTGGTTGGCATGGTCCTGATCGACGACGAGCGGCCGTTCGGCGGCCGTCCGTTCAGGAGCCGGATCGGCGGCATCGACGGTCGTGGCGAGGGCGCGGGCTTCGCCTTCCGAGCTGTCACCGATGGCGGCATCGCCAAGCGAATCGTCGACCTCGAGCGTCTCGTTGTTCTGGATCTCCTGCTCGATCCGCTCCTCGAGCGCCATCGTCGGCAGCTGCAGGATCTCCATCGACTGGATCATGCGCGGCGCGAGCACCTGCTTCTGCGCCAACCGCATTTCCTGGCCGAACGACATCCGCATGGCACGCATCCTTCAACGGTCACCGCATCGGGGTCTTTGCCCTGCCAGGATACCCGTTTCCAAGGGAAGCGTTCGGGAAGCTGCTGCCGCCTCACGGAATCAACACGCCCGCCCACTCCCTGGCCTTTCACATCCGGCGCCGCCCGGCGAGCGCGTCGGTGAGCATGTCGCGGTTGGCCTGCTCGAGCGCCGCACCGACGGTCAGACCGCGGGCCAGGCGGGTGATCTCGACAGCCAGGCCAGTGATCCGCTGAACGACGATCAGCGCCGTTGCATCCCCCTCGACGTTCGGGGTGGTCGCCATGATCACCTCGCGCACCCCCCCCTGCCGGAGGCGGGCCACGAGCGCGTCGATCGTGAGTGTCTCCGGCCCGGTCCCCTCCAGTGGGGCCACCCGCCCCTGGAGGACGTGGTACAGCCCCCGATAGGAACCGGTCTGCTCGAGGGCGAGGAGATCGCGGACCTGCTCGACGACGCACAGCGTCGTCCGGTCGCGGCGCGCATCGCGACAGATGCCACATTCCTCCCCCTCCGCGAGATTGAAGCAGGTGCGGCAGGGACGGAGATTCTCCTTCACGGCGCGGAGGGCGGCGGAGAACGCCAGTGCCTCCTCACGCGGCATCCGCAGCACATGGTAGGCGAGTCGCTCCGCCGACTTCCGGCCGATGCCGGGGAGTTCGGCAAAGCAGTCGATGAGCGTGGCGATGACGCCGCGTTCCTCGGGCATGGGTGTTCCTCCTTGAAGCCGAACCGGGGTCAGCCGACGTCGTCGCCGTCGGCGGCGTGGTCGATTGTGTCGTCATCGGGGAGCGACTGGCCAGCGCCGGAAATCAGCGCCTCGACCGGCGTCGGCTCGACCGCTGGAGCCCGGGCCCGCCCTTGCTCCACCTTGCGGATCGCCGCGTCGAACAGGCTCCGGGCCTGCATCACGAGCGGATGATCGAGGGTCTCCCGGAGGAGCGCCGCCTGCGAACGCCCTGGAGCCGACGGCGGCGCGGCCGGTTCGTCGGCCCGACGCTCGGCCCCTCCTGCCACGGACGATCCTCCGGCCAGTGGCTTCACGGCCACCTTCGGTTCCTGTTTGATGCGGTGCCGCAGCGGCCGGCCAGCCCCCGTCGAGAGGGCCCGATTCAGTGACGCGACCATCTCGGGCCGGGAGAGGAAGGCGACGGCGGTCGTCGCCTCGGCTGGAAAACTGACTTCGAGGACGTCGTCGACCCATGCCACCCGGCCGGCCATGGCAACGAAATCGGCTGCCAACCCACCGACCGCCTCGCCGCACGCCTCCCAGGCCGCCAGCGGATCGCTCGGCAGCGCCGGCGGCAGCGCAGCAGGAGCGGTCAGCGTCGGCGGTCGCTCGGGGGCCGCCGTGGGCAACGCTGGGCGAGGCTGTGGGGGGGCCACTGGCTCGACCGCAACGGCGGGAGCATCAGCCCCGCCCGTCAGGTCGGTCGTTTTTTTTTCGCGCGTTTCCGGCGCCGCTGGGGGATTCGCGACCGTGGGCCGGGGCAGCGCGGATGGGGCCACCCGTGGCGGCGGTGGGGCCACGGCGGCCTGCTGGGCAATCCGCTCCACGGCGGAGGCGAGTTGGTCGAGATCGTCCAGCCGCGCGAGGCGCACGACCGCCATCTCGGCGAGCACCCCGGCATGACCGCTCGTTCGCATGCGCAAGAGCGACTGATCGAGAATCTGGAGCATCGCCAGGATCGTCTCGGTGCCGAGCAGGCGCCCGGTAGCAGCGAGGTCGATACCGAGGCCGTCCCCTTGGAGGAGCAGCGCCGGGCCGCAGCCGACACTCGCCACGAGGCAATCGCGAAGGGCCGCGAGGAGTTGCTCGAGGACACCACCGGGATCGGCGCCACCGGCGAGGCTCGCGTCGAGGGCAGCCAGTGCCGCGGCCGGATCGCGGCCGGCAATCGCCCCGACCAGCGCGCCGATCCGCTCCTCGCGGCCGGTACCAATGACGGCATGGACATCGTCAACACTGATCGCCCCGGCGCTCGAGCCGAGGAGTTGCTCGAGGAGCGACTGGCTGTCGCGCATGCTGCCGGCGGCACGGCGGGCGATGAGCTCGAGGGCGCCGTCGGTGACCGTCGCCCCCTCGGCGGTGACGATCTGACCGAGGCGGCGGGCGATCGCCGGGGCATCGACGGTGACGAAGTCGAACCGCTGGCAACGGGAGAGGATCGTGATCGGGAGCTTCTCCGGCTCCGTCGTGCAGAGAACGAACTTGACGTGCCCCGGCGGTTCCTCGAGCGTCTTCAGCAGCGCGTTGAAGGCCTCACGCGTGAGCATGTGGACTTCGTCGATGATGTAGATCTTGAATCGTCCGCGGGCGGGGCGGACGGCAACGTTCTGCCGCAGCGTGCGGATCTCGTCGATGCCGCGGTTGCTGGCGGCGTCGATCTCGACGACATCGACATCCTGCCCCGCGGAGATCGCGCTACAGTTGTCGCACTGATTGCAGGGCTCCGCCGCGGGCCCGGTCGCGCATTCGAGGGCCTTGGCGAAGATCCGCGCGGCGCTCGTCTTGCCGACACCGCGGGCGCCGGTGAAAAGATAGGCGTGGCCGATCCGCCCCGATTCGATCGCCCCGGAGAGTCCGCGGGCGACGTGCTCCTGGCCGACGAGTTCATCGAAACGCTGCGGCCGGTAGCGGCGAGCAACGACCCGGTAGGCCTCCGTGGGAACGGCGCCTGACGGGATGGTGGAGTCAGCGGATGCGGCCATGGGATCGGACGCCGATGAGAGGCCCTCCGCACAAAGGGACGACTGCTTATGGCTGCTGCGGTTAGGCCCTGACCAGGTTCACAGGCCCCCATCGCAGGGGCCTCTCATCGGAGTCCGCTCCGGCATAAGCATTGTGGCCTACCGCCCCCGACCGGTCAAAGCGGGTCGATTTCCCGGCC
>JBAWVV010000047.1:0-16971 GCA_037147115.1 Planctomycetia bacterium
GCGTCGTGGAGGTTGTTGCGGTTGGAATCGATGAACACGGCCACACCTGAGCGCAGAGCCTCGCCGGGGCTGCGGAGATGATCGGCATTGGTGTCGTCGAACACGGCACCATGAATCTCGCTGGCCCGGTAGCGGTTGGCGAAGTCGACCGCTGTCTGGCTCGTCGGCCCGACGCTCACGGTGTGGGCGGTCGCGGCGAGCGCGGTGCCGCTCAAATCGGCAGGGAGGACTTCCCGAACCGTGTAGGTCCCGCGTGGCAGATGGGCGAAGGCGTACGTCCCGGCCTCATTGATCGCCGGCGTGAAGTAAAGATCGGCACTGGTGACGGCCGACGGCTCGGCCGGATCGGCGACACCGTTGTCATTGAGATCCACGTAGACAGCGATCCCGCTCAAGCCCCGCTCGCCTGCTCCTCGCAGGCCGTCGTTGTCGGCGTCGAAGAAGGTGGTGCCGCCGATGGTGTAGGAGGCGGCCTCGAAATTAGTGAACACCACGCCGGTGCGGGCTTCCCCGTTGAGCATCGAGAGCGACACGACGCCGCCGGGATGATTTGTCGAGGTAAAGCCGGTCTGGATGACCTCGCGGATCGTGTTGCGGCCGTAGGGCACCCCGGTGATCGTGTAAGCGCCGGTGGCATCGGTCGTGGCGACTGGTTCCGCGACGTCGAGGATCGCGTTGCCGTTGAGATCGGAATAGACGATCCACCCTGACAGCGGGACGTCGGTCGGATCAACGATGGCATTCGAATTGAGGTCGCCGATCACCGATCCCGACACCGATCCGGTTGTCGGCACGAGGGTGAAAAAATCGATCGTGTGGATGCCACCGATGGTCACCGTCACGGTTCCGCTCGTTCCCTTGCCGATCGCCGAAATCCAGCCAGGATCGAGGATCTCTCGGACCGTCTGCGGGCCGGTCGGGACGCGGGTGAAGGTGTAGCCCCCGGCAGCACTGGTCACGGCCGACGGATCGGTCGGGCTCTGGAGGCCGTCACGGTCGAGATCGAGATAGACCGTTGCCCCCCCCTGCCCCGCCTCGCCGGCATCGCGCAGGCCGTTACCGTTGGCGTCGTTCCAGACGGTCCCCGTGATCGTCCCGATTCGCTCTCGGTTGCCGAAACTGATGCCGGCGCTGACGCCACCGTTGAGTTGGAGGAACGATCGCGATCCTGCCACAGGGTTCGTCGTCACCCAGTCGACCGGAACGATTTCGCTGACAGTGGTCAGCCCGTAGGGAACTCCGGCGAAAGCGTACGCTCCGGCAGGATCGGTGAGCGTGGTCGGCTCGCCCGCGTCGAGGGCGCCGTTTTTGTTCGTGTCGAGATAGACCTGCCAGCCGGCAACGCCGGGCTCCCCGGCCGACTGGATCCCGTTGCCGTCGGCGTCGTTGAATACAACGCCGTTGAGGGTGCCGGGGAGGGGCACGAGATCGAAGAAATCGACGCTGTTGAGACTGCCAACCGCGACGGGCACCGCGCGGGAGGAGGGGCGGCCGACGGCCGGGAGCCAGCCCGCCGGCACGACCTCCGCGACCGTGTAGTTGCCGCTGTGGATGTTGGCGAAGGCATAGCCGCCAGCCGCGTCGGTGAGCCGCGTCGGCTCGCCCGCATCGACCGCGTTGTTGGCATTCAGATCGACGAACACCGTCCGTCCGGCGAGCCCCGGCTCGCCCGGTCCGGTCGCGCCGTCACCATCGAGATCGTTGTGCACGGTCCCCTGGATCGAACCCACCTGGGGGAGAAGATTGCCGAAATCGGCCCGGGATGCCAGCCCCGCGGCAACGCTCACAGTGCGACGATCGCCGGTCGCGGAGAGCGGGAACAGCCCCCCGACCGTCGGCTTCAATCCGCCGGCGGGAATCTCGAAGACGGTCGCCGTTCCGGCAGCGACCGTCGGGAATCGGTAGGACCCGTCGGCGGCCGTCACGGCCGAGGGCTCGCCTGGATTGAGCGCGGCGTCGCCGTTGGTGTCGATGAACATCGCCCAACCGCCGATCCCCGCTTCGCCCAGTTCCCGGGTGCCGTTCTCGTTGGCATCCAGGAAGACCGTTCCGGTCACCGAGCCGGTCGTGGCCGGAAGGACGACGTTCGGGAACGTCGTCCGGGTCTCTTTCCCGTCACGGACCCGCACGACTTGCCGGTCGGTGAATCCGGGGGTGGGGGCAAATCCTGCCGGGATGATCTCGACGAGATTGATGGTGCCGGCCGTCAGTCCGAGAAACGCATAGCGGCCGTTGATGTCGGTGACGGCGCTGCGTTCGCCGGCATTCGGGACGCCATTGGCGTTGGTGTCGACGAACACCGTCCAGCCCGCCAGGCCGTTCTCCACAGGATCGTTGATGCCGTTGCGGTTGGCGTCATTGAAGACGGTGCCCGAGACGTCGCCGACGAGCATCTTCCGCGATTCAAGGTGCTCGACCTGGAATGACCGACGGCGGCGGAGGATCGGTGAACGCCGCTTCCGGGGCGTCAAGAATCGGGGGCTGCTTCTCCAGGGTCGACATCGGCTGGACATGCGACGCTTCATCGGAATCACTCCCCTGGGAACCATGGGCAATCAGCGCGTCCGTGACCGACGTCTGATTCCGATTGGAATTTTTGGACGTCGATCAACCGATGGGACGGAGCTTACGCTTCACGCGCTGCCTGCCGGGTCGCGATCACGCTGACAATTCCGACATCGCGACGATGCCGCTTGCAATTTCGTCAGGCAACGCTGCCGCAGACGCTGATCGGATGGTCGCGATCACGGCTCACTCACGGCGCGCAAAGTCTCGGCGGTTGCTGGCCGCGATCAGCCGTCATTGCCCGTGCTGACGCATCGCGCCGATGACTCCATCGGCGATCTCCTTGGAGATTCGTCCCTGCTGGGTGATGTCGCTGATCCCGGTCGCGGTCGCCGCCGCGCGGCCGATCATCACGGTCGGATTGAAGCCGGCCACGGCGCCCAGCGGCAGCGCCCCCGGGGTCATCCGTCCTTTGTCGGAGGTGTCGAGGACGAAGAACGCCTGCCCGCCGGCGATCTGCGGATCACAGAGGACGACGTCGACGCCCACCTTCTTGTTGCCGGCGCCGAAGCCGACGAGGCTGCGGGCCGCCGCACTGCCGTCGTCGAGGGTCACGACCTCCCCCCGCAGGTGCCAGCCGTCGGCCGGCGGCGGGTCGGGCCGGTTCCAGAAGATGACCGGAAGCCCGGCGCCGGCGAGGGCATTGGCCACCTGCTGAGCGATCGACCAGCCGGCCGGAGCCTGCCGGTCGAAGCCGGTCACCATGTCGGAAACGCGCGGCCGGTCGGCCATCATCCGCCGCAGCGGCCCCTGGGGGAGGCCGGTGGAGTTCGCCTGCTCGAGTTGTTGCTGCAAGCCCGGCTCCATCGGAAAGGGGACGACGTAGATCCGCGCCGGCGGCCGGGCCGGCCAGGGGATCGGCGCCGCGACGGGCGTGGAGGAGCTGGGCCCGAGTGAAAAACCCTGGGCGGGGCAGAGGCTGCCGGTGCCGAGCCAGGCGACGAGAAGACCGAGGATCGCGCTGCGACCGAGGATCGCTACCAGCCGCGGACGGAGCCAAAGGGAGGGCATGAGCATCTCGCTCGGGGTGTTCAGTGCCGAAAACTCGCGTGGCGGCTCGATGCCGACCGGACAACGGCAGTGATTCTCCCGCTCTCCCGGCGGCGTCGGCAAGGTCAAATTGGGGTGAGGTGCCGAGCGGGAGTGGGGCGGCGGCGCGGCCCGCCGCGGTTGGCCTCCGATCCAAAGATGACTAGGATATTCCTGTCTTTATCCCGACACCCTCAAGCCCGAGCCATGAAAGTCTTCCGCCACAGCGAGGACGTGCTTCCGGTCCTCTGTATCGTCACGCTCTCGCTTCTCGACCTGCTCGTGTTTTTCCAGGCCCGAAGCGTGTGGTTGCTCGCCGCCTGGTTCGTTCTCGTGATCGGGCCCAAGGCCTGCATCTGCTCCTGGAACCATCACCACCAGCATCTCGGCACCTTCCATCAGGCGGTCCTCAACCGGCTCCTCGAGATTTTCTACGCCTTTCACACCGGGGTGACCACGAATGCCTGGGTGCTCCACCATGTCGTTGGGCACCACGTGAACTACCTCGACCAGACGAAAGACGAATCGGCCTGGAAGCGGCCCGACGGCTCGACGATGGGGGAACTTGAGTACACCGTCGTCACAGCGCTGACCGGCTATCAGCGGGCACTCCGCGTTTCGTGGCGCTATCCGCGCTACCAGCCGGGCTTCTTCGGGATGGGGCTGGTCATCCTCGCGCTGCTCGTCGGGGCGTTCGTGCACAATCCGCTCAACGCCCTGTTCGTGTTCGCGATCCCGATGCTCGCGGGCTACGTCATCACCGCCTGGCACACCTATTGCCACCATGCCGGCCTCGATACGGCGAACCACTACGAGGCCTCCCACAACATCATGCACCGCAGCTACAACATCCTCACCGGAAACCTCGGCTACCACACGGCCCACCATGTGAAGCCGAAGCTCCATTGGTCGAAGCTGCCGGAGTTTCACGCCACGATCGCCGACCGGATCCCCGATCATCTCTACATCGAGCCGTTCTTTCCGATGAACCTGCTCCCCGCAGGTAACGGCCGGATCCCGCAGCGGGAAGCATCGACCACCTGACGCGGGCGCGTCGCGGGCTCGTCGTCAGGGCTTTGATCAACTGGCGGCGAAGCTATTTCAGTCAGGGAGCCTCGAGCCGCGCCGGTCGCATGGTGAGGGTCTCGTCGCCGCGGCTGCCGGCAGGCGTGGCGGCATCTGGATCGATGTGCGGGGTCCCTTCGTCGTCGATCTTGAGGGGGAGCGTGTCCCAGGCGACCATGCCGCGCGGGTCGACCCGGAGGCGGAAGATCCATCCCTGCCGCGACGGCCCGGGGTCGAATCCGTCGAACACGCAGTTCCCCACGCTGTAGACGATCAGCTTCCCCTGGTGATACTCCACCTCCTGGGTGACGTGCGGATGCCCGCCGACGACGACATCGGCCCCGCTCTCGATCATCAGCCGCGCCAGCGCCTTCTGGCGATCGTTGGCCGGTTCGTATTCCCAGCCCCAGTGAACGACGGGGATGACAACGTCGGCCCGGTGCTCCGACCGAGCGGCCTTGATGTCGGCGGAAACCTGTTCATCGACTGCCCAGGCGACCCCCGGCCAGGTTGGCCCGGCCTCGAACTCTCGTGGCTGAAAGTCGTTGTAGCCCAGCAACGCGATCCGCACGCCATGCCGCTCGATGAGCAGTGGCAGGCGGGCCTCGCGGCAATCGCGGCCCCCCCCGAAGCGAGCAATGCCTTTCTTGTCGAGCCGATCGAGTTGCTCGAGGAAGGCGGCATGCCCGAAATCACCGGTGTGGTTGTTGGCGAGCGAGACGACGCTGAAGTGCCGGGCGAGCACGTCGAGAACCCGGGGGTGGGCCCGGAACGTGTAGGGCTTGTCGATCGGTTCGCCAACCGTGGCCACGACGCATTCGAGATTCGCGACCGCGATGTCGACCGAATCAAAAATATCAGCGAACTCGGCGAGCGGATCCCTGCCCGCCGCGATCGTCTCGCCGGGAAGGCCGTCGAGCATGACGTCGCCGGCGAAGGCGAGCGTCACCTCGTCGGCCGCGGGGCTTTGCAACGGCATGCAAACCGCGGCCATCAGCATGATCAGGCGCAGAGACAGGCGCTGCGATGACATCATCGTGATCCTCGTTCTGGTGTCTGGTCGGGTCGAATCGGTGCGATCGCATTTACTCCGGCAGGTATTTCGTTGTTGCCGGCGGGGGATCGATGAGGGACGCGGCCGCGGGGAGCCCCACGGCCGAGCAGGTCTCGGCGTCCCACTGAATCGGCTCCTGCATCCGCAGGGCAAGCACGCCGAGCATGCCGAGCTCGGTGATCCGGGCGCCGACCTCGAATGGCGAGTAGGTCTTCGTGCTTCCGGCGCAGGCAAGCACCCACTCGAACATGTGCGAATTGTTCACCTTGCTCCAGCGCGGCCGCTCTCCCTTTGCCACCCGCCCCGGATCCCACTTGAGGGCTTCGGTGTCGATCCGCGGCTCGGTCCGGGCGATCCTCGCCACCTCCGGATGATCGGCGCCGCTGAAAGCCTCCTCCCCCTTCAGTCGCACCTGGCAGTCGGTGTTCCACAGGCCGGCCGATAGCGTGCCCTCGCTCCCCACCAGAAGGCATCCGGTGGTGCCGGCCGGGCCGCGCGTGATGTCAGCAGGGGGAAGGTTGTCGTTGCCAGAGTGAAAGACCATCGTCACCGGCCCGCGCTCCCCCCTGGCTACGAAATCGAAGCGGATCGTGCAGCGGGTGGGGAATGACTCGTGGCCGAGATCGTCCCCAGTCGCCTCGATCCGCGTCGGGGCGCCCAGATCGAGGGCGCGGAAGGCGAGCTGAAAACCGTGGCAGCAGAAGTCGGCGATCGATCCGCCGCCGAAGTCGTACCAGCCCCGCCAGCTCCCCGGATGGTAGAGCCCCGTCTTGTAGGGGCGTGGCGGCGCCGGGCCGAGCCAGAAGTCCCAGTCGAGGCCGGCGGGAATCGGATCGCTCCCGGCGGGGCGATCGACGCCGTGGGGCCAGCCATGGGCCGGATGCCAGACATGGATCTCGCGGATCGGTCCGAGGAGCCCCGATCGCAGCACCTCGAAACTGCGCCGAAAACCCTCCGTCGAACAGCCCTGATTGCCGGTCTGGGTGGCGAGGCCGGGATGATCGAGGGCGAGTCGTTCCAGGGCCCGGCACTCGGCGACCGAATGCGCTAGCGGCTTCTCGCAGTAGACATGCTTGCCATGTGCGAGCGCCGCCCGGCAGATCGGCACGTGCCAGTGATCTGGGGTGGCGATGATCACGCCATCGACCGCCGTCTCTGCCGCGAGCAGTTCCCGGTAGTCGGTGTAGACCCGTGCGTCGGCCAGCTCCTTGATCTTGCCGGCGGTCTCCAGTTGCTGCCGGTCGACGTCGCAGATCGCAACGACCCGTTGATCGAGCTTAAACAGCTCCGGGAGGAGGTAGCCGCGCATCTGCCCCCCCATGCCGATGCAGGCGAAGGTGAGCGGCTTGTCGTCTCCCGGCTCGGCCCCCAGGGCCTGCGTCAGGCCGATCCCCGCTCGCCGCCCGGCGGGGATGGTCGACGAGGCGACCGCCGCCGCTCCGGCGAACCCGCGACGGAGGAGCGTGCGGCGGGAGAGCGAATGGTGGGGTATCGAGAAGGGGGGCATGTCCTGACTCCAGGGGCGAGGCACGTGCTTGGGCAGGGATCGACGGACCGTCCGGCGGCCGGGCACGACAGGCGCGGCCAACCGGATCGGCCTTCCGAACGAGGGCCCTCGACGGTGAGTCTACGGCAGATTCATCGAAGCGGTTGGGCGGCGGTGTCGCTGTGACGCTATCGTCATGGCGCCCCCACGGGGCGATGTTCAGTCTTCTTCCCAGCGTCAGACAAGCCACCGGTAGTCCCCCGATGCATCCGTGGAAATCACTTTCGATCTGCTTGGTGTCGATCGGGCTGATCCAGGGCGTCGGTGAGCTCCCCAGCCGGGCGGAGCCGGCCGCCGGGGAGAGCCCGGCGCCCACGACGGTGGCGGAGATGGTCGCCGGGAGCGACTGGGAGCGAGATCCACTGGAGATCGACCTGCTCCGCGCCTGGGACGAGGATGGGGTTCACTTCGAGGAGCTCTTCTTCACAGGACCGATCACCCATGGAGTGAAGACGAGGGTCCATGCCTTCCGCGGATCGCCCGTGAGTGGCACGATGCTGCCGGGGATGCTCCACGCCCATGGTGGGGGTGGTTCGGCGAGCCTGCAGGCGGTGAAGTTCTGGGCACAACGGGGCTACGTCTGTGTCAGTTTCGATTACCACGGACCGCTGCCCGGGCGGACGCGATTCACCGATTTCGGTGTGGCGATTCTCGGTCAGCGCGAAGGAAGGCCGGCGGGGCCGGGAGATGTGCCGAATGCCCGGTGGAATTTTTGGTACGGCGCGACGGCGGCGGGGTGCCGGGCCGTGACCCTCCTCGCCCAAGACCCGCGCGTCAACCGGGAGCGGATCGGGGCCTATGGAATCTCGGCCGGCGGTTATCTCTGTTGGATGATGGCCGCTGCCGATGCCCGTCTGAAGACGATCGTCCCGCTCTATGGCAATGCCGCCGGCATCTACCGTGACCGGAAAACAGAAAAAAGGCTGGTGGTCGCCGATCCCGACGCGTTCGACCGGGAAGCCTTCGCCCGGCATCCGGAGGCCCCTGAGCTCCACGCGCCGCTGATCCGCTGTCCGGTCCTGTTCATGACGGCCACGAATGACGGATTCGACCTCGACGAGTCGTTTGATACTCTCGACCGCATCGGCCCCCCTGCCCCGCCCCCGCGTCTCCTCCTCACGCCCCGCTGGGTCCACCACATGGAGCCTGAGGAGTCGCGTGCGCTGCCGATCTGGATGGCGTGGCATCTCAAGGGGAAAGGTCGGCCCTGGCCAGTGACACCGACGGCCGTCTTCATGACCGACGGCCCGATTCCCGTGGTTGCGGTCCATCCTGCCGATCCGGACGACGTGTCGGAGGTATCGATCCATGTGAGCATCGACAATCCGAAAGCGGCGAGCCGTTTCTGGCGCGAAGTGCCGGTGACTCGTGGCGGTGACAGCCTCGTTGGGGAAAACTGCGTTGGGGACATCTGGATGGGCGAGACACCCTTCACACGATCGGGCGAGACGCTCCACGCTTTTGCCACCGTCTCGTATCGATCAGGTGCCAGGCTCAGTTCGAGAGTGATCGAGTTGTCCACCGCGGCACTCCCCGTACGGCCCACGCTCGTACCGACGGGCATGATCGACCCGATGGAGGACGACCGGGGATGGTATTGGGTGCCTGCGTACACCGAACCATTGACCTACGACCGCTATTTTCTCCCCTGGACCGGCCCCGACGGAACCCGTGGCTTCACGCTCAACACCCGGGACTTCCTCGTCCCCACCGGGCCCGACAACCGTCTCGCTTTCGACATCGCCACGCAGCGCCTCGGCGATCCGCAATGGCGTGGAACCGGGCAGACTCGCTTGTTGATCGATGTCTGGGCGCCGCACGCCCCGCTCGAGTTGACGGTGCGGGCGGTCGAACGTTGGTATCAGCCCGATGCCCGGGATTTCTTCCTCAAGCCAGACCTGCCCCCCGACACCGATCCGGGGTGGGTGACCCTCGAACTCGACGCGGCGCGGTTCCGAAACAAGGAGGGGAAGGTGCTCGGGGATTGGGGGGCGATCCAGGTCCTCGACCTCATCGGCGTGGCCGACGCGGCGCGTCCGCCGGTGTGGGCCAATCTCCGCTGGGCCGATCCACCGCGTCGGCTCTCCGGCGCCGGAGAAAATCCTTGAGCCACCGGCAATGGGCCCGCTCTCAGACCGCTTCGTCGCCTCCTACTCGAACACGATCATCGTGTGGGTGTCGAGACGCGGGAGCGTGACTTCGAACCCGGTAGGGGTCTTGGTCAGCGGCAGCGAGAGGTGGCCCGGCTCGGCAAAGGCGGCCGTGATCGCCTCGCCGGCCACGGCGACGGTGATGCCGGCGATCGGGAGCGTCTCCTCGCGCTGGGAAGGGTTGTTTTCCGGGATGGCCCGGTTGGCACTCGTGTTCACCTCGTTGAGGAGATGAACGACCGTCCGTCGTCCGTCGGCCTGCGTGTAGAAGGCCGCCTGAACACACAACGGCGCCGAAACCGTGACCGGCGGGGGCGTGGCTGCGGCCCAGCGGACGGCGTTGCTGATCAGACGCCGCTGGTATTGATACGGGGCGATGAAATAAGCCTGCCCGAGGTCGGCGGCGACGTACACCGAGCGTCCGGCGGCTGGCTCGTTGAGCACGATCAACGGCCACTCCACCGGCGCTGTCAATCGCCGCCCCAGCTTTCTCGCGCCAGGCGCGACGTCGATATTCGTCATCCACCCGATGTACTGAAGCCGATCGGAGCCGCGGCGATAGTTCGATCGTACAACAGCATCATCGCTGATCGGGTGGAGATCGGTCCCCGCGACCCCAAGATAGAGCTCCGTCCACTTCGGGTAATTTGGCCAGCGAGCGGAGTAGTCCTCGGTCCCCTGGAAGTGGGCTCCGAAGATGTCGGCGAGGGCAAAATCGGCGCGACGATCGCCGTACTCGTCACAGATCGAGCTCTCGTGCATCGCCACCAGTCCACCGCCGGCCTTCACGAACGCGCGGATGGTGGCCGCTGCCTTGTCGCTCAGACAGGCGGCATTGGGAAGAATGACAACCTTGTACTGTTGCAGCGTCTCGGGATCTTCGAGGTCGGGCTCGATGATGATGTCGAGGGGGAGGTGATCCTCCATCATCGCCCGAAACACGCCCACGGCCGATTCCATGTGGGCCGGCATCCGCCGCTCGCCGGGCTCGAGCTTTCCGATGTCGGGGGTATCGACACCGCTGCCAAGCCAAGCGCCGAGTGGCACCTCGGTGCGAGCTCCGGGGAGGCCGTAGAGAAGTCGGCTGCTCTCACCGACGAACATCGCGGCCCACTTCAGTGATCGGGCTTCACGGGTGAACGGCTCCCGGTCTTCCACCAGCGCGTTGAGATGGGCGAGGGGAGTGTCGGCATTCTGCTGCCAGCGCCCCTGCGCGGGGATGCAGCCGTTGGTGAGAACGGTCAGCTCGCGGAGATCGCATTCGGCGCGGGGGGGCTGCATGTTGAACTGCCCCTGTTCGCAGAGGTAGGGGAGGATCCAGGCAGGGCGGTCGCCGCACAGCCCCCGGTAGTAGCGGCAGGTAAACGCAGGGAGAAGATTGCTTCCCTGATCAGCCGGGAAATCCCAGAGCAATTCGAGGAACGGCGCGTCGAGGACGCGGTGCATCGCGTCGGTGCCTTCGGCTGCCGGCGCTCCCATCCAGTGCCACCACCGCCCCGGCCCGGTTGTCCAGGGAGCCGTTACGAAGTCGGGCTTCACGGCCTTGAGGGCTGCAGTCCACCGCGCCACGAAGCGGGTGTAGCGAGCGAGTCGCCATTTGAGATAGTGCCGGTACTCCGTCGAGTTGACATCCCGCACGGCGGGGATCGCGTGGCCGCAGTCCTCGGCATAGGCCGCAGTGCACGACGGGCAGAAGCATTGTGCCCAGCAGCCGAAGCCATCCATGTTGTAGCCATCCCAGTCGAGCTGTTTGACAAGCTCGACTTGCGACTTGATGAACCAGTCGCCGTACGGCGAGTTCCAGCACCCAAGGACATGGATGTCTTTGAGTTCCGCGACGCTGATCGGCTTGCCGCCGGGTGAGTTGATCTCCTGCCACTCGGGATGCTCCGCCTGGATCCAGGGTGTCATGTTGAAGCGGATCACCTCCCCCAGCACCTTCGCGCCTCGCGCGTGCGCTGCATCGACCCGTGACCGCAATTCGGCGAGGGTCTGGGCGGGGATCGGCACGCCCGTCATGATGTCGACGATCTCCCCTTCACGGCCGAGGATGAAGGGGCCGCCTGCGAAGCCGATTCCGGCCGCGTTGGTGCCACCGCAGATGACGTTCGATCCGGCATCGATCACCTCTGCGAGGGTCGCACCATCGACGCCGAAGCAGAGGCGCTGGTGCGTGCCAAGCCACGTTGGCGTGGCCATGGTCGCCGGGAGGGGAGCACCCCGCTCCGCTGTCTGGGCAAGGACGATGGCCGGGGCAAGCAGTCCGGCCAAACAGAAAGCGCCCAAGGTACGGAGCGTCATCGGTGAATCCTTCTTGGGCGTGTGGCTTGGGCGTGTGGCAGCTTTGGGCCCGGGGGATCAGAGCCCGTCGGCGGCGAGTTTCGCTTCGACCATGGCGGCCATTTCGTCGGCCTGATCCTCGAGCTCCCGGAGCAGTTCGTCGTCGTCATCGTCGCTGGCCCGGCGGGCGAGCAGAAGGAGATACTGGGCCTCATTCCGCCAGGCTTTGAGCCAATCCGGGCGCGTCGACACCGGGCGATGGAGGAGGCCCTGGAGCCGGTCGAATGGGTCGGAGGACGATTCCATAAGGGATTGAGTCTAGCCCTCGAAGGGAAACCGCTCCATGACGAGGCACGGTATTCTTCCCCCCCTGTGGTTATCATGGGGGCTGGGATTGGGGAGTGATTCGACGATCGACCGCGGGGCCGCCTGCCAAGGCCCGCGACCCGCTTGGTCGTCGCCGCCATCTACGGAGGGCTGTCATGGCTGGCCGAAGGGGACGATGGACGGAGAGGCGATCCGGTAGGCGCCGTGCCGGCTTCCACATCGAAGTGCTCGAGCGACGCTATGCCCTCGACGGGACGGGACCGCGGCCGTTTATCGACCTCGGGGCCAGTGACAACGTCGCGCTCGACCAACCGCGCGTGACCGTGGAGTTCGGCGATGCCACCGGGCGCTCGATCGGCCCCGGCATTTTTAACAGTTGGCTCCTCGACACGGGGGCCAACACGATCCTCGCCTTCAAGACCGCCATCGACGACATGAACGAGTCGTCCCCCCCGTATCAGGTGGAGGGGGTGTTTGAAGAGCTCGGCGTCGGTGGATCGCAGGCGTTCGACATCTCGATTCCCTACCAGCTCGACTTCGCCGGCACCAGTGGCGCCCGGCAGACGCTCGTCGACGCCCGGATCATCTCCGACGCCACCCGCGACGTCAGCATGTTCGGGCCGTTTGGGATCGTTGGCATGCCGGCGATGACCGGACGGGTTACGACCCTCGATTTCACCCCCTGGCTCAGCTTCGGCGACGGCAACTTCCTGATGGCCACCGAGTTCGCGGCTGAGCTCCCCGCGCCGGCTGGCCCGCGCTACTCGATCACGGTCGACAACCGCGTCTCCTTCTCGCCCGAGGGGCAGGTGATCGAGGGGGATCATCCGCCCGCCTGGGCCGACATCCCCTTCTTCTCCGCCGAGGTTCACCACGGCGGAAAGACGGTGGCGGGCAACTTCATGTTCGACACTGGCGCTCAGGTGACGATCATCTCGACGGCGACGGCGCTGAGCTTGGGGCTCGATTCCAACGGCGATGGCCTGCTCGATGCCACCGACACCGGGTACACGCGGGCCGAGTCGGTCGGCGGCGTCGGGGGCTCGCGCGAAGCGCCGGTGTTCATGATCGACGCCGTCCACGTCCCTACCGACCAGGGAATCGATCTGACATGGAGCAATCTCCAGTGGCTCGTGGCTGACATCGCGCCGGGGATCGATGGAGTCTTCGGCTTCGACAACATGACCAGCGGCTGGATCGACGCCAACTTCAGTTCGGGGGGCGCAGGCTACCTCCTCCAATCGCAACTCGACTTTCGCGGCTGGGACGAGACCGGTACCGGGAAGATTTATTTCGATCTCAATCCGGATCTCGTCGCCGTCCAGAATCCGACCGGGGCCGGGGGGGTGATCGTCGAGCCCGGCGGGACGACCACGGTGAGTGAGTCTGGTGAAGATGACACCTACTCCATCGCGCTGCGGCAACGCCCCACCGCAGACGTGTTGGTCGATCTTGTTGTCCGCCCGGGGCAGCTCTCCGCTCATTCGGCTTCCGCCCCGGAGGCCACGACGCTCCGGTTCACCCCCGACACCTGGAGCATCCCCCAATCGGTCGTCGTCCATGCCGTCGACGACTCCATCGAGCAGAGCCTCCACCGCTCGTCGGTGCGGCACGTGGTTCGCAGTGCCGATCCTGCCTATGACGGCGTCGGCTTTCCGTCGGTGCTTGTGAACATCGTCGACAACGACTTTCCCGCGGTCATGATCCTTCCCACCGCCGGCGAGACCGACGTCGCCGAGGGGGGGGAAGCCGACACGTACGCCGTCGTTCTCATGCGTCAACCCACCGGTGAGGTGACCGTCACGCCGCAGCCGGCTGATGGGCAAGTGCGCGCCGTGAATGCCGCCGATGGCTCCGCGGCGCTCGTCTTCACCCCGGCGAATTGGAATCAGCCGCAGGGGGTCCGGGTGACGGCCGTCGACGACAGCGTGATCGAGGGACCGCACCGGACGTTCATCAACCATCAGATCAGCACGACCGATCCCGGGTACTCCGAGGCCTACGTTCTCCCCGAAATCGTCTTCATCACCGACAACGACCTGCCCGCCCTTACGCCGCCGACGGTCACGGCCAGCCGCGCCGCGGTCTCCGGGAGCGTCGGTGGGGCGATCACGGCCAGCGGTGGCTGGGGATCGACCGATCCCGGCACGACAGTCAGCCTTGCGGCCTCGATCGGCACCGTCACCCGTCTCGCCGGGGGAGCGTGGACGTGGTCACTCTCCCCCCAGGCGCCGCTCGGTCGGGAACCGGTCACGATCACCGCCACCGACGACCGCGGGCTAACGTCGACCGCGACCTTCACCGTGACCGCCAGAGGGGCCCCCTCAGGCGTTTCGGCCGTCGCTGGCGACCGCCTCGCTACCGTCACCTGGAAGGGGCCCGCCGCCCCGCCAGCGCTGCCGACGACCGGCTATTCCCTCGAGCAGTCGCTCGATGACGGCGCTACCTGGCAGAGGCTCCCCGACCCGGCCAGCGCCGACACGACTCTGGTCGTGGTGGGGCTGGTCAATGGCACGGCGTATCGCTTCCGCGTTGCGGCCGGCGACGCCGATGGCATCGGCCCCTGGTCCGAGCCAACGGCCTCGGTCGTGCCGGTCGGCCCCCCCGCCGCCGCCATAAGTCTCGCGGCCACCCCGGGGAACGGGCAGGTGAGGATCGCTTGGTCGGCGCCCGCCGACACCGGTGGCCTGCCGATCGCCGACTATGTCGTCGAGTCGAGCACCGACGGCGGGGCCCATTGGAAGACGGTTGCCGACGGGGCCTCCGCGGCGACGGCCGCCACGATCAGCGGCCTCGCCAATGGCACGTCGTACGCCTTCCGCATCGCGGCGGTCAACGCGGCCGGCCGGGGGGCCTTCACCCCCGCTTCTCCCGCGGCGATCCCGGCGCTGCCGGCCGGCCTGGCGACCGCCCTCAAGGCGACGCGTGGCAATGGCACGGCGACCCTCGTCTGGAAGGCCCCGTCGCTGACTGGCGGCAGCCCGATCACCGACTACGCCCTCCAGTCGAGCAGCGATGCCGGCCGAACCTGGATGCCGATTGAGCGTCCGGCATCGTCCGCCACCACCGCCACCGTCAGCGGCCTCGTCAACGGCAGCCAGTACGTCTTCCGGATTGCGGCGGTGAACTCGGTCGGGCCGGCTTCGTTCACCGCCAAGACGCTCCCCATCGTGCCGGCCACGACGGCCGGTGTCGCGACCGTCCCGGTGGCGGCACGCCGCAGCGGTCAGGTCAATCTGTCGTGGTCGGCGCCCACCTCCACCGGCGGCCAGGCGATCAGCGACTATTCTGTGCAGTCGAGTCGCGATGGGGGCCGAACGTGGACGCCGTTCCCCCACAAGGCATCGGCGGCGACGGCGGCAACGGTCACCGGCCTCGCCAATGGCACGCCCTACATCTTTCGCGTCGCCGCCGTGAACGGCGTCGGGATCGGGGCGTTTACCGCGAGCACCGCGGCGGTGGTGCCGGCGACGCTGGCGGGGATGCCGACAGCCCTCATGGCGATCCGCGGCAACAGCGAAGTGCAACTCACCTGGAAGGCACCGCCGACCGACGGCGGGGCCCCGATCCTTTCGTACCTCCTTCAGTCGAGCAGCGACGGTGGAAGGACGTGGGCCACGCCAAACCGAGCGGCATCGACCGCGACATCCGCCGTGATCACCGAGCTTGTCAACGGCACGCCCTACGTCTTTCGCGTCGCGGCCGTGACCGACGTCGGCACAGGCCCGTACGCCCCGAAGACCGCGGCGGTCATCCCTGCGACGCTCCCCGGGGTGCCGAGCGAACTCGTGGTTGCCCGCGTCCCCGGCGGGGCCCGACTCACCTGGGTCGCGCCGCTGGCCGCGGGGGGGAGTCCGCTCGTCGACTATGCTGTCGACTTCAGCAGCGACGGTGGCGTTAGCTGGAAGCGGTTCGCTCACAGGCCCTCGACGAAACCGACGGCGACGATCACGGGTCTCCCGAATGGGATCTCCCTCGCCTTCCGGGTCGCGGCGGTCAATGCGATCGGGACAGGCGCCCCTGCCGCAGCGACACTCGAGCCGAAGTGATGTTGCCAGCCGGGGCTGACGTCGTGTCGAGGCCCCCGCTCCTATGGTGGATCGACGCTCTCGGAAACCGATCGCAGTGAACGTTCATCTCGTCCAGCTTGACATCGCCTGGGAGGACCCGCCGGCCAACCGGCAACGGATCACCGAGCTTGTGGAGCGGGCTCCGATCCGGGCGGGCGATCTGGTCGTCCTCCCCGAGATGGCGTTCACCGGATTCAGCCTCGACGTCGCCCGGACGGCGGCCGATGCCGACGCGGGCGCGGCGTTTCTCCGCGGCCTTGCCCGGAGGCTCGGGTGCACCGTGGTCGGCGGACTGGTAACGCTGACCGCCGGCCGTGCGACCAACCAGGCGCTGGCGTTTGACCCCGACGGATCGCTCCTCGCAGCCTACAGCAAGCTCCAACCCTTCTCCCTCGGCGGTGAGGCGGCGGTCCACGCGGCCGGGGAGGCGATCGTGTCGTTTCCGTGGGCGGGGCTGCGCGTCGCCCCGTTCATCTGCTACGACCTGCGGTTTCCCGAGCATTTTCGCTCGGCGGCGGGGGACGGCGCTGAGATGTTCGTCGTCATCGCCAATTGGCCGGTGGGCCGGATCCATCATTGGCTCACGCTCCTCCAAGCCCGTGCGATCGAGAACCAGGCGGCGGTGGTGGCGGTGAACCGCTGCGGCACCGACCCGAGGTTCACCTATAACGGCCGCAGCGTCGTCGTCAGTCCGCACGGCCACATCGTTGCCGATGCCGGTGAGCGGGAGCATGTCATGACTGCGACGATCGATCCCGGGGAGATCCGAGCATGGCGGCGCGAGTTCCCGGCGCTCTGTGACATTCGCCCCGTTCCATCCGGCCGCGGGAGCCGCTCCCCGATGACGGAGCCGCTCCCCGATGACGGAGCCGCTCCCCGATGACG
>JBAWVV010000048.1:0-16674 GCA_037147115.1 Planctomycetia bacterium
GAGATCGGCGGCCATCGCCTGGGCGGCGATGTCGAGATACTGCCGGCCCCCGGGTTGCGGCTCGATCCGTCCGGTGAGTGCCGCACCGAAAAGGAGCGCGATCGCCAGCAACAGAAGGTAGAGAACCTTCGCATCGAGGAACTCACGCCACGTATCCCGGAGGATGGCGGCGAACGTCCGCAGCACCATCGGTCGCACCGTGACGCGTTCGGCCGCGGCAGCGTCCTCACCGGAATAGTGATCGGGATCGTTCACGGTGTCCCTCCGCCGCTGGCGATGGCGAGGTAGAGATCCTCGAGCGTCGCCCGTTCCCGTTCGAGGTGGCGCAGCCGCAGCCCCGCGGCGCTGGCCGCGGCCAGAAAGGGGTCTATCGCTTCCGCTCCCTCGGCGCCTGGGCCTTCGATTGGGGCGAGGCTGACCCGGAGTTGGCTTCCCCCCTCGACCGGCTCGACCGTCGCGCCGGGGAAGCGAAACGATACCGGCACACCGCGATCGAAGGCGACCAGCCAGCTCGCCTTCTGCCGCGTCAGATCGGCGACGGTGCCGGTGACCATGAGTTTCCCCTTGCGCAGGATCGCCACCCGGTCGCAGAGTTGCTCCACTTCGCCGAGGAGATGGCTGTTGATGAACACCGTCACGCCGCGGCGGCGTTCCTCGAGGAGGAGATCGCGGATCTCCTTCCGCCCCACCGGATCAACGCCGTCGGTCGGCTCGTCGAGAAACAGGACACGGGGACTGTGAAGAAGGGCCTGCGCGAGCCCCAACCGTTGCTTCATCCCCTTGGAGTAGCCGCGGATCCGCAGCTTCTCCCGGCCGGCGAGGCCGAGGAGATCGAGGAGCTCGGCGGCGCGGCGACGGCGCTGGCGGCGGGGGATCCCTTGGAGGGCGCCGTAGAGGTCGAGGAGGCTCGTGCTCGTGTGGTAGTCCGGGAGGCGGTGGTCCTCGGGCAGATAGCCGACCTCGCGCCGGGCGGAGAAGGTGCCGACCGGCTGGCCGAGAAGGGAAGCCTCTCCGGCCGTCGGGGCCACGAGGCCGAGGAGGATCTTGATGAGGGTCGTCTTCCCCGCGCCATTCTGGCCGAGGAGGCCGAACAGCGTGGCCGGTTCGACGTCGAGGCTGACCCCCCCGAGGGCCCGGTTGGGGCCGTACTGTTTTTCGAGCTGTTTGACGGAAACGACCATGGCGTTGGATCCTACCAGACCGCTACGGTGGGGGGCGTGACGGGGCGGGCAGGGCAGCCGCGTGACAGCCCCCGGCGGAAGTCGCCCCGGGGATCATCGAAGGGAGGTGGACGTCACCTATGAAACTCCTGCTCAACCGCATCTTTTGGACGATCGCCGGATTCTTTCTGCGGCTCCGCTACCGCGTCACGGTGGAGGGGGCCGAGGGGCTCTCCGCGCTCCAGGGGCCGACGCTCATCCTCCCCAACCACCCCGCCTATGTCGATCCGCCGCTGGTGCTCTCCCACCTCCGACTCGGGCGATCGCTGCGCCCGCTCGTCTTCAGCGGCATCTACCGGCTCCTCCCGCTGCGGCCGCTGATGGCGATGGTCGACGCCTTCGAGGTCCCCGACCTCTCCGCTCAGAGCCGCGACGCCCAGGCGAAGACCTTCGGGATGATCGAGGCCGTCGTCGCGCGGATCGGCCGCGGCGACAGCTTTCTGATTTATCCCTCCGGGCGGCTCCAGCGCGGCAATGCCGAGGTGGTCGGCTCGGCCCGGGCCGTTCATGAGCTCCTCTCGCGTTGCCCCGATCTCAACGTCGTCCTCGTGCGGACCTGTGGCCTGTGGGGGAGCAGCTTCGGGTGCGCTGCCACCGGCGCCCCTCCGAGCCTCGTGCCGACGATCCTCGGGAATCTCGGCTGGGCCCTGGCGGCGCTGCTGGTTTTCCTTCCGCGCCGGAAGGTAACGATCCACGTCGAGGTGCTTCCCCGGGGCACACTCCCCAAGGGGTCGCGCGAGGAGACGAATGCCTTTCTGGAGGGCCGGTACAACGTCGATGGCCCGCAGCAGCCCGCGTTCGTGCGCTTCAGCTATCTCTTCGGCCCGAGCACGGGGCACTACGCCGCCGGCGCCGCGCTCCCGGCGATCGATCCGGCCTCGATCGACCCGAAGACGATCCGGCTGGTCAACGACCTCGTCCAAGGGCATCTCGGCCGCGAGCTCGATCCCGGCGAGCTCACCTTCGATACGACGCTCGAAGGAATCGGGATGGACAGCCTCGACCGGATGGATGTCACGCTCAAGATCGAGCAGCAATTCGGCTTCAACAACGCCGCGGTGGTGAACACTCTCGGCGAGCTGTGGGCCCTTGCCGACGGCAAACTCGCCGGTGACAAGAAGGAAGAGCCGATCGCGGTGCCGGTGGCCTGGTTCGCGCCGCCGCGCTCGAGCGCTGCGCCGACGGTGCTTGCCGGGACCGTCGCGGAGGCGTTCGTGCGCCGGGCGCTCGTGGCCCCGACCGAGCCGGCCGTCGCCGATCGAATCTCCGGGGTGCTCCCGTCGCGCCGGCTGCTCGTCGGGGCGATGCTGATGGCCCGCCGGTTCGCAGCCTGGCCGGAGAAGCATGTCGGCGTGATGCTGCCGGCGAGCGTCGCTGCCGACATCGTCTTCTTCGCCCTCCACATGGCTGGCAAGACGCCAGTGATGATGAACTGGACGACCGGCCCTTCGAATCTCGCCCACGGCGTCAAGGTGACCGGCACGCGGCGGATCATCACCGCGAAGAAGCTCGTCGACCGGCTCGGCATCGAGGTGCCCGGAGCCGACTACGAATACCTCGAGACGATCCGCGGCGGGATCGGGAAGGGGGAGCAGGTCTCGACGCTCCTCGGCACGATGCTCAATTCCGCCGGCATCCTCCGCGGCCTCCCCCGGCAGGATCCCGACGAGCCGGCGGTGTTTCTCTTCACCTCGGGATCGGAGAGCACGCCGAAGACGGTTCCCCTCTCGCACGCCAACGTGATCACGAACATCACCGACTCCCTCGAAGTTCTTGAGGTGACGGAGGCCGATTCGCTCCTCGGTTTCCTTCCGCCGTTTCACAGCTTCGGGCTCACCGGCAATGTCCTTCTCCCCCATCTCACCGGCATCCGCACCGTCCGCCACGCCGATCCGACCGATGCCCGCGGGCTCGTGCAGACGATCCGGGCCTACCGGCCGACGATGCTGTTCACGACGCCGACGTTTCTTTCCTACATCCTTTCGGTGAGCAAAGAGGGGGACCTCAAGAGCCTGCGGCGGATCATCGCCGGGGCCGAGAAGTGCCCCGATGCGGTCTTCGAGCGTACTGCGGCCCTCGCTCCGGAGGCCGTGATCCTCGAGGGCTACGGGATCACCGAATGCTCCCCCGTGCTCGCGGCCAACCGGGTCGCCGATCGGCGCCGTGGCTGCATCGGTCGGCCGGTGCGGCATGTCGCCATCCGCGTCGTCGATGTCGAGTCGGGAGAGCCGGTGGCGGCGGGGGAGACGGGAATGCTCCTGGCATCGGGGCCGTCGATCTTCTCCGGATATCTCAACCACGACGGCCCCTCACCGTTTGTCGAGATGGAGGGGAAGCAGTGGTACCGGACCGGCGATCTGGTTGTCGCCGACGCCGACAACTGGCTCACGTTCAAGGGACGGCTGAAGCGGTTTCTCAAGGCGGGTGGGGAGATGATCTCGCTGCCGGCGCTCGAGGAGCCATTCTCGAAACGCTACCCCGCCGATGAGACCGGCCCGCAGGTGGCGGTGGAGGGAATCGAGACGCCGGGGGGGCGGCAGATCGCGCTGTTCACCACCTTTCCGCTCACGCTCCGGGAGGCGAGCCAGATCCTCCTCGAGGATGGCTTGCGCGGGGTGATGCGCCTCGACGAGGTTCGTCAGCTCGAGACGATCCCCGTCCTCGGGACGGGAAAGACCGACTACAAGGAGCTGCGGCGGATGGTGACGGAAGGGCAACCGCCCGAGCGGTGACTTGCGCGTCGCTCCACCTCTCGGGGTTCAAGGCCGCCGTTCAAGTCCAGCGTTGCTGGGCCCTGGCAGCGGCACGCCGGCATAGATCTCCGCAAGCGTTACCTCGACGCCGAGGGAATCGAACGCAATCGTACCGGCGGGGTCGCTGGAAGCGCGGAGTAGCCAAGGATGGGTGCCCGCGGCAGCCCCGCTGGCCGGTTGCCGCGAGAACAGCTCCGCTGAAATCCGGTCCTGGGAGACCACGAGATACTCCTGAACGCTGTCGAGGCGGCGATAGTGGCCGAACTTCGCTCCGCGATCATATTTCTCGGTCGAGTCGGACAGGACCTCGACGATCAGTCGGGGGTTGACGAGCGTGTGGTGGACGGCATCCTCGAACACCGGCGGCTCACAGAAGACGACGACATCGGGGTAGGTGTAGAGCCCGGTGGCATCGACCTTCACCCGCTGGTCGCTGGTGATGACGTAACACTCCCGCCCTTCCAGACGCTTTCGGATGGCGTGGGCGAGGTTGTCCTTGATGAGGTTATGCCACAGGGTGCCGCCCCCCATGGCGAACAGCTCCCCGTCGAAGTATTCATGCCGCACCTCGGCGTGGGCCTCGATGGCGAGGTATTCGGTAGGGGTGAGGCGTTTGGGCGCAGTCGACATGCTATGCACGATAGACAGCGCTCCTAAGCCTCGTCAACAATAAAGGCCGGGGCGTCGATCGATTGCCCGAAGGTCACCGGAAACGTAGACATGCGTGCGGCCCGTCCCCTCGTCTTTGGCCTGATCATGGTGGCGATGGTCGTTAGCGCCGCCCTCGTGCGGCGGCAGGGAGGGCCCAATGGCGGCGGCGAGGCGTGGCTGATACCTGTCGGTATTCTCGGGGGCCTGTACGCAGTCGCGGTTGTCGCCGATGTGATCTTCCATGCTTGGAAGGGGGATGGGCAGGCCTGCCGGGCCTGTGGGCATCTTCGCCCCGTCAAGTCATTCCGCTTCGCCGGCCCCTGTCCGCAGTGCGGCGAGTGAGCCTGTTCACAGCAAAGTCGTTGGTTCCACTCATCCCGGGAATGCAAGCATGTTTCAGCCAGCCGTGCCGATCCTTCGCAGCTTCGACGAGAAGAAGGCGAAGGAGTTCTACGTCGACTTCCTCGGATTCACCGTCGACTTCGAGCACCGCTTCGAGCCGGCGATGCCCCTGTACATGGGGATCTCCCAGGGAAACTGCCGGATCCATCTCTCCGAGCATTTCGGCGACTGCGCACCGGGGGCCAGGGTGCGGATCGAAGTTGCGGATGTCCGCGGTCTGTGCGCGAGCCTCAACGCGAAAGCCTGCGGAAATGCGCGTCCTGGCTGGCAGGATCAGGACTGGGGCAGCACCGAGATGACGATCGACGATCCGTTCGGCAACCGATTGACGTTTTGGACCGATCTGCCCAAGAACGCCTGAAGCCCGCAGGCGTGCGTCGGCCTGCGAACCGTTGTCGGCACGCAGGATGGTGCCCCGCACCGGCCTACGCTTCCATCAGGCGATCCGGTCGAGCTCCCAGCCCTTGCGGTATTCCCGCGTGAGGAACTTCTCCGCCTCGGGGGCGTTGGGGATCTTCATCGCCGCGGCGTTCCACTCGAGCTTTTTCCCGGAGCGGTAGGCGACGTTGCCGAGATGGTTGGCCTCGGTGAGCGGCCCCGAATAGCTGAACGGGCAGGTCGTCGCCGCGCCGGTCTTGCAGGCATGGAGCCACTCGGCGTGATGGCCAAGCGATGGCGGGATCGATTCAGCCGGCCGCTTGAAATCGCGAACGTCGGGGCCGAAGAGGAGGAGATGCCGGCCGTAGTCGGCCAGGAGGCTCCCCTGCGTCCCGATAAATAAGCAGCCTGAATCCCAGCGTGGGATCGCGGCCTCCTCCCAGAGCTGTGGCTTGTCCTTCCCCTGATACCAGCTGAGCGAGAGGGGGGCACGGTCGCCGCGGGCGCCGTACGTGTACGTCACGTGCATCGAGGCCGGGGCGAGCTCCGGATGGGGTGGGGGCCCGAAGGCCTCGACCGTCTTCGGGGCATCGAGATCGAGTGCCCAGAAGGGGAGATCGATCCAGTGGCTCCCCAGATCGGACATCGTGCCGCTACCGAAATCCCACCACCGGTACCACTTCGGCCCCGGCCAGTAGGCCTCGTGGAAGGGACGCTCCGGGGCGGGGCCGAGCCACAGATCCCAGTCGAGCCCGTCAGGGATCGGCGTCGAGCCGACGGGGCGATCTTGGACGGCGATGATGTCGCCATACTTCTTCGCATCCTCGGGCGACTGCAGCCCCCACGCCCGGCCGACCCAGCAGTGAACGTCGGTGACCTTCCCGATCGCCCCCCCCTTCACGAGCTCGACAACGCGCCGGTAGTTGGCGTCGGCATGGATCTGCGTCCCCATCTGCGTGGCGACGCCGGCCTGTTTGGCCGCCTCGGTGACAACGCGTGCCTCGCGGACGTTGTGCGTCAGCGGTTTCTCGCAGTAGACGTGCTTCTTCTCGCGGAGGGCTGGGAGGGTCGCGAAGGCGTGGGTGTGTTCGGTGGTGCTGACGACGACAGCGTCGTACTCGGAAGGCTTGAGCGCCTCGTAGAGCCGGCGGTAGTCGCCGAAGCCCTTGGCACCGGGGGCCTTGCCGAGGGCGCCAGCGAGCGTCTTGGCGTTGACGTCACATACCGCCACCACCTGCTCGCCGAGGACGGCGTCGAGGTTGCCGCCGCCACGACCGCCGCAACCGATGACCGCCATCCGCAGCTTCTCCGCCCGGTTTTCGGCGCGGACGATTGCGGGCAGGCTGAAGACCGTGCTGGCGGCCATCGACGCGCCGAGGAACGTCCGCCGGCTCGCGCGGCCGGCCACGCGCGGAGCATCTGCGGCGGGGCTGTTCGAGGTGGTCGGAAGCTCGTGGGACGAGGGCTCGGGGCGCATGGAGGGGCTCCTGCGGGGAAACGGGGATTGCAAGGAGCATAGCCGGCGCCGATTGGGGATGTAAAGAAAACGCTGCGTTGGCAGGCTGCCGAGGGGGGAGGGAGTATCTGCTAAGCCTTGCTGGGGGCACCGCTGAGGGGCGATACTCGCTACCGCTGTCGGTAGGCGCCCTAAAGTGGGGCCAGCCGTCGCGCCCATCCCCCCGACCATCCCAGCACGCCCGCCATGTCGCCGCTCCCGCCCAGCTCCGCTGCCAGCCGTTTCCGCCGCGAGAGCCGCGCCACGATCCGGACCGGGGTGCTCGCGCTGGTCGTGATCGCTTTGTCGCTGCTGATCGCATCTCCGGCCGAGGCGCAGCGCGTTCTCGTGCCGGAACGGGAATGGAGCGATGCCAGCGGGACGTTCAAGGTGCAGGCGAGTCTCGTCGGGATTGACGGAACGGCGCTGACCCTGCGGCAGACCGACGGCACCGATCTGGCGATCGAGCTCGATCAACTCGCCCCGCTCGATCAGCTCATCGCCCGGCGGACGCGGCGGCGTCTCGCCCACCGTGGCGAGGGCAAGCCGCAATTGGAGACGTTCGACGCCTCCGCCCGGGCGACCAACCACACCGATTTCCCCCCGGCGGCTCCGCAGCCCCTCGTGGCTGATCCGGCCTTGGTCGGGCGCGGAGTGGTCGCGGGCGCCGTGACGATCACCCGGCAGGATCACTTCGACCGGGTCGGACGCGTGATCGCGGTGGGGGGCCCGAGCGCGGTGGTGCTCGTGGCGATCGAGAACACGACACCGGGCCGCCCGCTGCCGACGCGGCTGGTGTGGGTGTCGATGAAATCGCAGACGGTGATCGCCGAACACGAGCTCTCCGGCCCCGAGATCGTTCTCGACTACGACCCGGTCCTCGAACGGCTCCTGACGGTGTCGCGCGAGAAGTTCACGACCGAGGGGGCGGCCAAACAGGTGCTCACGTTGTGGGACGCCGCCCCGGGCCGGAAGGCGGCCACGGCCTGGTCGACGTGGCGGGCGCCGTGTGGCGATGGCCAACCCCTCGCCCGACACCCATGGGGGCGGATCGTCGACGACAGCCTCGTCCTCCATCAGAGCAGCCGGGAGGAGTATTCCTGCTGGGACATCGACGCCAAGGCAGCGAAGTATCGGCTCACGCAGTATCCCGGCCATTCCCCGCTGCCGTCGCTCTCCGGCGGGCGGCGCTACCTCGCCCTCCCCGACACGCGCCGAGTGCAGGTGTGCGATGCGGCCAGCGGGAAGGTGCTCGTGTCGCTCCCCGTCGGTGACACCTCGGGGGTGAACTTCGATCCCGCGGGGTGCCGGCTGACGGTCGTCCAGGAGGGAAACGTGCAGATCCACGACCTCGTCAATCCGACGAGCCCGATCCCGGTCTTCCGCGCCCAAGGGGCGAATCTCCAACACACGGCCCTGGCCTGGGGGGGGGAGGAGCATCTCCTCGTCCAGTCGGCCCGAGGGCTCGCGGCGGTGCTCTGGTCGGTGTCGAAAGGCTTGCCGGTGTGGCGCTATGAATGGCAGGCGGTGCAGTCGGGGGACACCGTCGATGATCTTGCCGTCCGGATCGTCCAGGGGATGCTTCTCTACGCGGCTCCGCCGCAAGACGCCGAGGAGGGCGACGCCGAGTCCGGCGAGGGTAAGAAGAAGCCGGGAACGGCGCTAACGGTGATCGTGGCGGCGAAGATCCCGGAGCCGGCGGTGGCGAAGGTTTCCGACGAGCTCCCCACCGGGCTTCCGGTGCTCGTGGAGCCGGGCACGGTCCTCGGCACGAAGGTTGACTCGGGCCCGGAGCATGACCGCGAGCTCGCGGCGGTGGCGAAGACGTTCGAGCGAACAAAGTGGTTCTACGATGCCACCTCGCCGGCGTTCGTCGAGGTTTCCACGACGGCCGGCGGCACGGTCACCTACACCGACACCGCGGGACGCGAGCGTCAGCTCAAGCAGGTGACGCCGACGACGCGGCAGTTGCGGGTCGTTGTCCATGGGGTGGCGCTGGTTGGCGCGAAGCTCTCGACCGACATCCCCGACAAGCTCGTGCTGGGGGCTGACGAGACCGACAAAGACCTCGTCGCTCGGCTCCCGAAACCCGACTTCGGCTGGTTCGAGCGGATCGTCTTTCCGCCAACGCTGGTCGACGTCACCGAGGCCGATGGGCTGGGAACGACAACGTGCACCGCCGAGGGGCTGGTGACAAAGCGGTCGAAGTGACGGTTACGGCCGCTGCAGCCGTGGTCACTGATCGGCGTCGCGTTTGGCCGGATCAGGGGGATGCTACGATCTCGTTGGCCGAATCCTCTGGAGTGCCGATGATGCCCCGCCACGTTTCTTTGCTCTTGTGCTTCCTCGGTGGCTTGCTGATCGCACCGCTTGCCGCGGCCGAGGCCGAGCGGCTCCCCCTCTGGCACGGCGCAGCGCCGGTTGGGGCGCCGGGGAGCGCTGAGACCGAAGCCGCCGATGCCTTCATCACCGTCCATCTTCCCGCAGGAACACCCGCGGGAACGTCGACCCCTGCGGTCGTGATCTGCCCCGGCGGCGGCTACGGCGGGCTCGTCACCGGCCCGGAAGGGCACGGCATCGCCGCTTGGCTCAATACCCATGGCATCGCCGGGATCGTGCTTGAATACCGGCTCCCCGCGGGGCGGCCGTTTGTGCCCCTCGCCGACGCGTCGCGGGCGATCCGCACCGTCCGGGCCAAGGCCGCCGAGTGGCGGATCGATCCGAGGCGGGTGGGGATCATCGGCTTCTCGGCCGGCGGCCACCTCGCCTCGACTGCCGCCACCCATTTCGACACGGGCGATGCCCAGGCCACCGACGCGATCTCGAAGCAGTCGTCGCGGCCCGACTTCGCGATCCTCGTCTATCCGGTGGTGACGCTTGGCGACGTCGGTCATTCTGGCTCCAAGGCGAATCTCCTCGGTGAAAATCCGACGCCCGAGATGGTCGACCTGTTTTCCAATCAAAAGCAGGTCACAAAGCAGACGCCGCCGACCTACCTTGCCCATGCGGTGGACGACGGGCCGGTGCCGATCGCCAACAGCCGGCTGTTTCACGAGGCGTGCAAGCGGGAAGGGGTGCCGAGCCGGCTCCTCGAGCTCCCTTCCGGCGGCCACGGCCTCGATGGCTACAAGGGGCCGAATTGGGACGCTTGGCAAAGCGGCGTCCTCGCCTGGCTTGCGGCGCTCGATCTCGCGCCGGCGGTTACAGCCGGGCCGCGGCGCGTGCTTGTGTGGGATGAGCAGCAGCCGGCGCAGAAGGAGGCCTACGACAACTTCCTCGGCAACGCGATCGCCGCGCACTTGGAAAAGCAGCCGGGGCTCGCGGTCCGTTCGGTCAAGCTCGACGACGCCGAGCAGGGGATCGGGGACCCGCTCCTCGACAACGCCGATGTCCTTGTCTGGTGGGGGCATGTTCGTCAGGCCGAGGTCAAGCCGGAGGCGGGGCAGCGGATCGTGGAACGGATCCGCGACCGCGGGCTTGTCCTCGTCGCCCTCCACTCGGCCCACTGGGCCACCCCGTTCATTGAGGCGATGAACGAACGGGCCCGGGCCGACGTCCACCGCGCCTTCGCCGATATCCCGCCCGAAAAGCTCTCGATCCGCGAAGTGCCGGCCCAGCATTACAAGGTGCCAGCCCGCGACGGCCGGCTGACACCGGCCAGCGACGAGCGCCGCTTTCCCGATGGCCGCGTCGAGGTCACGCTCCACCTCCCCAACTGCTGCTTCCCCGCCTACCGCACCGACGGCAAGCCGAGCGTGCTCGAAGTTCTCGATCGGCGCCACCCGCTCGCCGCCGGGCTCCCCGGGTCGTTTTCGCTCCCGCGGACGGAGATGTATGACGAGCCGTTCCACGTGCCAGAGCCGGACGAGGTTGTCGTCGAGGAGCGATTTGAGGATGGATCGTGGTTTCGCAGTGTCATGGTCTGGAACCTCGGCCGCGGCAAGGTGATCTACATCCGCCCGGGGCACGAGACCTATCCGATCTTTCACGACGCCACGGTCCTGAAGCTCGTCGAAAACGCCTGCCGGATCTCCGCCGGAGAGTGAGCGCCTCTGACGCCAGACCACTCGAGCCCCTGCCATCGCCATGCCCGCGACACCCGCCGCCCGACTCCGCACGCTTCTGGCCCGCCCCGGCCTTGTCCGGGCGCTGGTGCCGCATGATGCCTTCACGGCCCGCGTCGTCGAGCAGGCCGGTGCTGAGATGCTCTTTCTCGGGGGTTTCGGCGCCGCGGCGAGCGCTCACGGCCTTCCCGACCTCGGGCTGCTGTCGTCGGCGGAGATGGCCGAATGCGTGCGCCGGATCACGGCGCGGGTGTCGATCCCGCTGATTGCCGACGGTGATACAGGCCACGGCAATGGCTCGAGTGTCGCCTGGACGGTGCGGCAATTCGAGGCGGCGGGGGCCGCGGGGATCCTCCTCGAGGATCAGCTCGAGCCGAAGCGCTGTGGGCACTTCGCCGGCAAGCAGGTCGTGCCGGTGGCTGCGATGCTCGAGCGGCTCCACGCCGCGCTCGATGCCCGCCGAGATCGCGACTTCGTGATCCTCGCGCGGACCGACGCCCGCGCCAGCGAGGGGCTCGACAGCGCGATCGAACGGGTAAATCGGTATGCCGAGACAGGGGTCGATCTGGGCTTCGTCGAGGCGCCACAGTCGGTCGAAGAGCTGATCCGCATCGCCCGGGAGGTGCCGCTCCCGCAACTGGCCAACATGCTCCCCGGCGGGGTCACGCCGCTGCTGCCGCTAGCCGAGCTCGAGGAGATCGGATTCAAAGTCGCGGTCGATCCGACCTCGACGCTGGCTCTCACCGGCTACGCCGTCCGCGCGTTCGCCCGGGCCTGGCTCGGCGAGGGAATGCCGGCCAGCGATGCCGGGCGGCTGTCGTTTGACGAGATCAAGGCGGTCGTCGGCGTTGGGGAAGTGCAGGGCTGGGGTGGGGAGCCTGCTTGGCGGAGCCCGGCGGCGGTGGCGCACGCCCGGCTTCTCCTCGATTCGTTTGCCCGCGTCTTGGGGCGCGATCTGCTGCCGCGCGGGGGCTCGGCTGAAGCGGAGGCTCGCAGGCTCTACGATGCTTCGGTCGTCGTCGTCTCGCACGGCACCGAAGCCGATCCGCTCCTCACCTATGGCAATTCAACGGCCCTCGAGCTGTGGGAGATGCCGTGGTCGACGCTCGTCGGCACACCATCGCGGCTCACCGCCGAGCCGGTGCACCGCGACGAGCGCGCCCGGCTCCTCGAGCGGACGGCGCGACAGGGCTATGTCGACGATTACGCCGGGGTGCGCATCTCCCGCAGCGGCAAGCGTTTCCGGATCGAACAAGCGATCGTCTGGAACGTTCTCGACGGGGAGGGGCGGATCCACGGCCAGGCCGCCACGTTCGACCGCTGGACCCCCCTCCTGACCGGGCCAGTTGGGTGAGCCGGGCCGACCCTGGGTAGACTGTGGGCATGGGTTTCCAGGGGATTTTTCACGTTGCGATCGTTGCCGCCCTGATGGGGACGATCGTCGGCGCGCGCTCGAGTCGGGCCGTAGATGCCCCCGTCCCTCCGGCCCCGCACCACCTCGAGCACTTCGAGCGGCATGTCCGGCCGATGCTCGTGGAGCAGTGCCAGGGGTGTCATGGCCCCGACAAACAGTGGGCTGGCCTGCGGCTCGACTCGCTGGCTGCGATGCTCTCCGGCGGCGATTCCGGCCCCGCCCTCGTGCTCGGCCGCCCCGACCAGTCAGAGCTTTTTCGCCGCCTCCGCCACGCCGATGAGGAGGTGCGGATGCCGCCGCCGGAAGCGGGGGAGCGGCTCACCGAATCACAGATCAGTGCCGTCGAGGCCTGGATCATGGCCGGAGCCGCTTGGCCCGAGGCGCCGCCGGCCGGGGCGGCGGCAATCGAAAAACAAAAAACCCACTGGGCCTTCCAGCCGCTCCCTCAAGTGCCTCCAGGCGCGCTCGATCCGGCCTTCATCGATCGGCTCGTCGACACGAGGCTTGCCGGGGCGGGGATCGCCCGCGCGTCCGCAGCCGATCGGCGCACGCTCATCCGCCGCGTCAGTTACGACCTGACCGGATTACCACCGGAGCCGGAAGCGGTGGTGGCGTTCGTTGCCGATCCCTCCCCCGACGCGTACGAACAACTCGTCGACCGGCTCCTCGCCTCGCCGCGCTACGGCGAGCAGCAGGGGCGGCACTGGCTCGATGTCGCCCGCTATTCCGATACGAAGGGCTATGTCTACGGCCGCGAGGAGCGATTTTTCGTTCATGCCCCGGTCTACCGCGACTGGGTTATTGGGGCCTTCAACGAGGATCTTTCCTACGATCGCTTCGTCTCGCTCCAACTCGCCGCCGATCGGCTCTGTGGGGAAGGGGATTCCGACCTCGCCGCCCTCGGCTTCCTCACCACCGGCCGGCGCTTCCTCGGCGTCACCCCCGACATTGTCGACGACCGGATCGACGTCCTCACGCGCGGTCTCCTCGGCCTCACCGTCGGCTGCGCCCGCTGCCACGACCACAAATACGATCCGGTCGCCACGGCCGATTACTACGGCCTGTACGGCGTGTTCACAAGCTCCTACGAGAAGCTCGTGCCGGTGCGCGCCGCCGCCGGGGCCGTGCCTCCCACGCCCGAGTTCACCGCCGAGTTCGCCAAGCGAAGGCGCGCTCTCGACGAGGGCTCGCTGCGGCTGCGGGCCGAGAGCTCCGAGCGCTTCCGGGCCCGGGTCGCCGACTATCTCTTCGCCCAGACCGAGCTGGGAAAATACCCCGAGCTCGGCTTCGACCAGATCATCGCCAAGGACGATCTCATTGCCGCGATCGTCCGCCGCTGGCAGGCGTTTTTGAGTCCCGATCGAGCGGGGCACGATCCCGTCTTTGGGCTTTTGGTCGTCCTCCTTCCGCTCCGCGCCGAGGGCTTCCCGGAAGCCGCGGCGGCGAAGCTCGCCGAGCTGAAGGCCGCCGGGGCCACGATCCATCCGCGGGTCCTCGCCGCGTTCGAGACGCCGCCGGGGAGTTTCCGCGAGGTCGCCGATCGCTATGGCAAAGTGTTTGCCGAGATCGATGCCGCCTGGAAAACACTCTGCAGCCGGGCGGTCGCCGCGAGTGCCCCGCTCCCGCAGACGCTCCCCGATGCCGCCGACGAGCAACTCCGGCAGGCGCTCTACGGCCCCACGTCCCCCTGCACGATTCCCGATGAGCCGATCGCCAACATCGAGACGCTGATGGATTCCGATTCGATCAACCAGATCTGGAATCTCCAGAATGAGCTCGACCGCTGGCTGATCCCGCAGCCAGGGTCGGCCCCGCAGGCGCTGGTCCTCTTCGACCGGGGCGCGCCGCAGGACGCGCAGATCTTCAAGCGCGGCAATCCGGCCAACAAGGGGCATGTCGTGCCGCGTCGGCTGCCGGCTGCCGCCACCGGCGGCGACCAAGGGACCTTTGCCGACGGCAGCGGCCGGCTGGAACTGGCCCGGCAGATCGTCGCCCCGTCCAATCCCCTCGCCGCGCGGGTGTGGGTGAACCGAGTGTGGCGGCAGCATTTCGGCCGCGGGCTCGTCGAGACGCCGAGCGATTTCGGTTTGCGCGCCGAACCGCCTTCGCATCCGGAGTTGCTCGACGCCCTTGCCGCCGGTTTGATCGCCGATGGGTGGAGCACGAAGCGGCTCCACCGCCGGATCGTCACGAGCCACACCTACCGGCAACAGTCGGGGCGCGTTGCCGGGGCGGCCAGCGCCGAGGAGATCGATCCCGAGAACCGGCTTCTGTGGCGGATGCCCGTCCGGCGGCTGGAGTGGGAGCCTTTCCGCGACACGCTCTTGGTCGTCAGTGGCGATCTCGATCCGGCGGCCCGCGGTGGGCGCGGGAGCGACGTCCTCGCGGTCGGGCCTGGGCCCCATCGTCGCAGTGTTTACTGCGTCGTCGATCGGCAGTTCGTGCCGGGGGTGATGAGCGTCTTCGACTTCGCCAATCCCGATCTCCACATGCCGAAGCGGCTGGAGACGACCGTACCGCAGCAGTCGCTCTTCGCGCTCAATCATCCCTTTGTTGCCGAGCGTGCCCGGTCGCTTGTGCGCAGGCTCTGGCCGGAGGAGAACGCCGAGGAGCCCGGGCTCGCAGTCGAGCGGATCTGGCTGGCGATCTATCAACGGCCGCCGACGAGCGACGAGCGTGAGGGGGCGATCGCCTTCCTCGCCTCGGCCCCGATCCTCGAGCCACCGGCCCCGCCGCCGCTGCCGGAAGAGGGGAAGCCCGCGCCGCCTGTGCCCTCGCCACCGCTCTCCCCCCGCGAGCAACTCGTGCAGACGCTCCTCCTCTCGAATGAGTTGGTGTTTGTCGACTGACTGTCCCCCGGAAAGCCGCCGCGATGACGCCCGCCCCGCCGTTCCCGCTCTCCCGCCGGGATCTCCTTGCCCGCAGTGGCCTAGGGCTCGGTCTGCTCGGACTCGCCGGTGTCCTCGGGGAGACGTCAGGCCCGGTTCAAGCCGGCGGCGATCCGCTCCTCGAGCCGCTGGCAGTAAAGGCCCCCCACTTCGCCCCGCGGGCCAAGCGAGTCATCCATATCTTTTTGAACGGCGGCCCGTCGCAGGTCGACACCTTCGATCCCAAGCCGGCGCTGGCGAAATATGCCGACCAGCCCGCCCCGATCAGCTTTACGACCGAACGGAAGACCGGATCGCCGCTGCCGTCCCCCTTCGGCTTTTCCCGCCATGGCGAGAGCGGCCTCGAGATCAGCGACATCTTCCCGAAGCTCGCCGGCCACGCCGATCGGCTCGCGGTGATCCGCTCGATGCATGCCCAGGTGCCCAACCATGAGCCGAGCCTGATGCTCATGAATTGCGGCGACTCCGTCCAGCCGCGGCCGAGCGTCGGGAGCTGGATCCTCTACGGCTTGGGGACGGAAAACCAAAACCTTCCCGGGTTCGTGGCGATGTGTCCCGGCGGTCATCCGGTGAAGGGGCCCGACAACTGGCAGTCGGGCTTTCTCCCCGGCACGCTCCAGGGGACATCGATCGACTCGCAGCACACCGAGATCGAGAAGCTGATCGAGAACATCCGCAGCCCCCATGCGAGCGCTTCCGTGCAGCGGCATCAGCTCGACTGGCTCCAGAAGCTCAACGCCGCCCACCGCGAGGCCCGCGGCGATGCCCGGCTCGATGCCCGCATCCACTCCTTCGAGATGGCCTTCCGGATGCAGGTGGAGGCCGCCGAGGCCTTCGATCTGACGCGCGAGTCGGCGCCGATGCGCGCGTTCTACGGAGACACCGTCCATGGCCGGCAGACGCTCATCGCCCGGCGGCTCCTCGAGCGCGGCGTGCGCTACGTGCAGCTTTGGCACGGGGCCGGCCAGCCGTGGGACAACCACGAACAGATCGAGTCGAACCATCGCACCCTCGCCGGGCAGATCGATCAGCCGGTGGCAGCGCTCCTGACGGATCTCGCCGAGCGCGGGATGCTCGACGAGACGCTCGTTCTCTTCGGCGGCGAGTTCGGCCGGACGCCGACAGTGGAGCTCGGCGGCGACGGCAAGGCGAAGGCGGGGCGCGACCACAACCACTACGGCTTCTCGGTGTGGCTCGCCGGCGGCGGCATCAAGGGGGGGCAGGCCTACGGCGCGACCGACGACTTCGGCTTCCGGGCCGTCGACAAGCCGGTCAGCGTTCATGATCTCCACGCCACGATGCTCCATCTCCTCGGCTTCGACCACGAGCAGCTGACATACCGCTACGCCGGCCGCGACTTCCGCCTCACCGACGTGTCGGGAACGGTTCTGCGGGAGCTCGTGGGCTAG
>JBAWVV010000049.1:0-16550 GCA_037147115.1 Planctomycetia bacterium
CCGGCCAAGGGGCGGCTGGCCAATCTCCTCGAGGCGATGCTCGTCTTTGTCCGCGACCAGATCGCCCGGCCGGCGATCGACGACAAGCATGCCCACGCCGATGAGCATGGCCATGTCCACCACGATGGAGACAAGTTCGTCCCCCTCCTCTGGACGCTATTTTTCTTCATTCTTGGCTGCAACCTCCTCGGCATGGTTCCCTGGGCCGGTTCTCCAACGGCGTCGTTCTCCGTGACGCTGGCCCTAGCGGCCGCCACCTTCCTCGGCGGATTCTTCGGCGGTGTGAAGGCGATGGGACTGGTGGGCTACTTCAAGAATCTCGTTCCGCCGATCGACATGCCGGCGTACCTCTTTCCTCTGAAGATCGTGATTTCTCTCGGACTTTTCGGCATCGAGCTCCTCGGCCTCGGGATCAAGCACCTGATCCTCGCCGTCCGGCTCCTGGCGAATATGGTCGCCGGGCATCTCGTGCTCTTGGGGATTATGGCCCTGATCCCTGCGGCAGCAGCCATGTCGGCCGGGATGTGGGGCACCGTCACCGGGATCAGCGTTGTCAGCGCTACGCTTTTCAGCGTCCTCGAACTGTTCGTGGCGGTCCTTCAGGCCTACATTTTCACCTTCCTTTCCGCCTTGTTCATCGGAACATCCGTGCATCACCACTGATCCAAACAAGTCGCCGCGTTGTCCGCCCCGACACCGCGGAGCTTCCGAAAAAAGACTTTTTTCACGATTTACCCAAACATTCTGGATCCCGTTTGCACGTTCCGCAGGCAGCGATCATGATCCCTGTCCCCGCCGACGGCCTTAGTGATCCGGGGCCTCCGAACTGTCCGATTTCTGTTTTCTTTTCTGTCTTCAATCGTTCCGGGCAGCAGCCCGGGTTCTCGTTGCCAAGGAGCTTTTTCCAGTGATCCGTTCGCTCTTCTCGTTCCGTACGCTCTCTGTCGTCGCGGCCATCGCCCTGACGATTTTCGTCGCCGACTTCGCCTCCGCCCAGGAAGCCGCCGGTGGCCGGTCCCTGATCGACCTCACCCCCGCCTTCAGCGTCGGTCTGGTCGTGATCGGCGCTGCCTTCGGCATCAGCAAACTCGCAGCTGCGGCCTACGAGAGCATGTCGCGTCAGCCCGAGGTGGCCGGCAACATCCAGACCGCGATGATCATCGCGGCGGCCCTCATCGAAGGCTTCACCTTCTACGCCCTCTTTATCTGCTCCGGGAAGAACTGATCGACGCCGGAACACCCAGGAGGGCGGCCCTACATTTTCGTGTGTCGCCTCTCTGCGGGTATTCCGTCTCGATGGAGACGAAAACGACGGTGTGGAAGCGGCGGCGTTGATCTGCCTGCCGCTTCCGCATCGGTTCGTTGGTCGTTCCGGGCTCCATGGTTCCTCGTTCCTTAACGGACGGATCCCGGTGCGCTGGCTTTCCTTCCTTATCTCTCTGTCGGTCTTGTTGTTGCTGTGGTCTCCGGGGTGCTGGTCCATAACAGCTTGAGTGCTCGCCGATTTCGCGGCTGGTTCCCAGAGAAGTTTGGGATCGTTTGTCGGGCCGGTTTCCGACCGGAATTGTTTCCTTGGTGATGTCCTTTGGGTGATGCAGGAGAAACCGACGTGAACGGGTTCGTCTCGGCTGGTGATCGGGTGCGGGTTTCCTACGGGATCGTCCGCGCCGTGGTCGGCGTGCTGGTATGTGGCATGGTGACGTTCGTTCTTCCCATGGCGACGATGCTGCCGGGCACGGCCTCCGCGGCAACTGCCGACGAGGAAGCCCACGGCCACGACGAGCACGGTCACAGTGACCATGTCGAGATCGGCCACAACCCTCCGGCGGGGGTGACCAAGAAAGACTTCGAGAGCCCGGCCGAGTTCCGCAGCGACTTGGCCATCTGGTCGCTCGCGGTCTTCCTCCTCCTCCTCGGGCTTCTTGGCAAGTTCGCCTGGAAGCCGATCATGGAGGGGCTCGACAAGCGGGAGCAGGGGATCGAGCACCAGATCGCCGAGACCAAGAAAGCCAACGAGGAAGCCAAGCGGATGCTCGTTTCCTACGAGCGGCGGCTCTCGGAGACGGCCGACGAGGTCCGCGGGATGCTCGACGAGGCGCGCCGCGACGCGGAGTCGACGAAGGTCGCGATCGTCGCCGAGGCCCGCAAGGCCGCCGAGGACGAGCAGGCCCGCGCCAAGCACGAGATCGGCCTGGCCCGCGACGAGGCCCTGTCGTCGATTGCCCTCAAGGCGGGGGATCTGGCCGTCGAGGTGGCGGGGAAGTTCCTCCGCGAGAAGATCGGCAAGGAGGATCACTCCCGGCTCGTCCGCGATTCGATCGCCAGCCTCGGCACGAAGCCGAGCGTGAACTGACCCGCTCTCGAGAGCCCGGCCACCGCAACCTTTCCGATCGCAGGATTCCCCGATGCCCTCACCGGCTGACACCAACACCGCAGACAAGCCCGTCACCGACATCGGTGCTCAGCGCCTCGCGCGCGTTTACGCCCAGGCGATCCTCGACGCGGCCGAGAAGGCGGGCTGCCGGAATGAGGTCCTTGAGGAGCTCCGCTGCTTGGCGACGGAAGTCTTGCCGAAGGTGCCGGCCGCCGCGGGGGTGTTCGCCTCGCCCCGGGTCAGCATCGAGGAAAAGGGCGCGATGATCGACAAGATCTGCGCTGGCCACGTCCTCCCCACAACGCTCCATTCGCTCCATGTCCTCGCCCGCCATGATCGCCTCGGTATGCTCGCCGACGTTGTCGCCGCCACCGGCCAACTGGCCGACGAGCGCGACGGCCTCAAGCGCGCCGAGTTCACCACCGCAGTGCCGCTCGACGCAGCGGAACGCGAGCAGGTCGTCGCCGACACCGCCAAGGCCCTCGGCCTGCGGCTCGCCCCCACATTCACCGTCAACCCTGACGTGCTCGGCGGACTGGTCGTCCGCGTCGAGGACACCGTCTATGACCATTCCGTCGCCACAGGCCTGCAGCGCCTTGGGCGCAGCCTGAAGCAGAGGAGCATCCATGAAATTCAATACAGACGAGATCGCCTCGGTACTCCGTGAGGAGATCGACCGCTTCGAACGGAAGATCGACGTCCGTGACGTCGGCCGCGTCCTCGAGGTCGGCGACGGCATCGCGCGCGTGTGGGGCCTTCAGGGCGTCATGGCCGGCGAGATGGTCGAATTTCCCGGCGGGATCATCGGCTTGGCGTTCAATCTCGAAGAGAACTCCGTCGGTGTGATCATCCTCGGCGATTATCTCAAGGTCACCGAAGGGGATGAGGTTCGCAGCACCGGCAAACTGTTGAGTGTGCCGGTTGGCGAGGCGGTCATCGGCCGTGTTCTCGACCCCCTCGGCAATCCGCTCGACGGCAAGGGGCCGATCGTCTCCGACGAGCGCCGCCCGGTCGAGACGCTCGCCCCGGGCGTGGCGCAGCGGTCGCCGGTCCGCGAGCCGCTCCAGACCGGCATCAAGGCGATCGACGCGATGACGCCGATCGGCCGTGGCCAGCGCGAGTTGATCATCGGCGATCGCAAGACCGGCAAGACGGCGATCGGGATCGACGCGATCATCAATCAGAAGAACAGCGGCGTGAAGTGCTTTTACGTCGCCGTCGGCCAGAAAGATTCGTCGGTCGCCGTGGCCATCGACACGCTGCGGAAGTACGGCGCCATGGACTACACGACCGTGATCGTGTCCGGCGCCTCCACCGCAGCCCCTCTTCAGTACATCGCTCCTTACTCGGGCACGGCGATGGCCGAGTATTTCATGTACAAGGGGGAGCACGCCCTGATCGTTTATGACGATCTCTCCAAACAGGCCACGGCCTACCGCCAACTGTCGCTCCTCATGCGTCGTCCGCCGGGACGTGAGGCCTACCCGGGCGACGTGTTCTACGCCCACAGCCGTCTCCTCGAGCGGTCGGCGAAGCTCTCCAGCGAGCTCGGCAGTGGTTCGTTGACGTCGCTGCCGATCATCGAGACGCTCGAAGGCGAAGTTTCGGCGTACATCCCCACCAACGTGATTTCGATCACCGACGGCCAGATCTATCTCCAGCCCGATCTCTTCTTCGCCGGCCAGCGTCCGGCCATGAACGTCGGCATTTCGGTGTCGCGCGTCGGTGGTGCCGCCCAGACAAAGGCGATGAAGAAGGTTGCCGGCGGTCTCCGCCTCGATCTGGCGAGCTTCCGCGAGCTCGAGGCTTTCGCCCAACTCGGCACCGACCTCGACGCTGCCACCCAGCAGCGCCTCGACCGTGGCTACCGAATGGTGGAGCTTCTGAAGCAGGGGCAATTCGCCCCGATGGACATCGTCGATCAGGTGTTCAGCATCTACGCCGGCACGCGCGGCCACCTCGACGCGGTGAAGCGCGAGGATGTGGCGACGTGGGAGAAGGAGTTCCTCACCTTCGTCCGAGACCAGGTGCCCGAACTGCGGGCCCGGGTCGAGACTTCGAAGGAGCTCGACGCCGAAGGGGAGCGGATGCTCGAGGCGGCGATCGCCGAGTTCAAGCGGCAGTGGGCGGCCCGGGAATCAGGGGCCAAGGGGGCGAAGGCCGTCGCCGCCGCTCGCTGAACCCCGTTACCTCGGCACGCGCTTGAGCGCAAGAACCACAGGACCAAACTCATGGCCAAGGCTAGGGCACTCGACCGCCGGCGAAAGTCGGTGAAGAACATCCGCAAGATCACGCGGACGATGGAGCTGATCGCCACCGCCCGATTCAAGAAGGCGATGGATCGCTCCGTTGCCTCACGCGACTACACGCTCCGCTTGGCCAAGATCCTCGAGAACATCGCGGCGGCCACCGCCGGTGGCGATGACGCCGGCTCGACGCTCGGCTTCTCCCATCCGCTCCTCGAGGTCCGTCCGACGAAGCGCACGGCGGTGCTTGTTCTCACCGGCAACCGCGGGCTGTGCGGAGGTTACAACTCCAACGTCGTCCGTCAGGCGCAGGCGATCCTCGGCCAATGGCGGAGCGAGAAGGTGGGATTGCACACGGCCGTGTCTGGGAAGCGGGGGATCTCGGCGCTCAAGTTCCGCGGTGTCGAGATCGACGAGCGGTATCTCCAATTCGAGGACAAGCCGGAGTTCGATCAGGTGTCCCCGATCGGCCGCGCCTACCTCGAGGAGTATTCCGAGGGGAAGATCGATCGACTCGACGTCGTCTACACCCGCTTCGACAGCATCGCCCGCCAGGCTACCGTGACGGAGATGCTCCTCCCGCTGAAAGCTCCGGAAGCGCCCTCGGGGCCTTCCCAGGCGACCGCCGCCAAGGCCGCTGCCGGCGGACTCGCCAGCGACGACTACGACTTTTATCCCTCGGCCCAGAGCATCCTCGAGGAGCTCCTCCCGGCCAGCTTCATGGCCCGGCTCTTCAAGTGCTTCCTCGATTCCGCCGTCAGCGAACAGGTGGCGCGGATGGTGGCGATGAAGGCCGCCAGCGAGAATGCCGGCGGGCTGATCAAGGATCTGTCGCGGCGTTACAACCGCGCCCGTCAGTCGCAGATCACCGGTGAAATCATGGAGATCCTCGGTGGCGTCGAGGCGCTCAAGAAGTGACGGCCTACCCGGCACCGCCTCTCTCACCCCCAACACTCCAACCAGCCAACAAGTCCCCAGCCAACCACCTTCCCGGACACCTCCGGACACACGGTTCCTAAAGCAGCAAAGGCACGTCACGACGCATGGCAACGGCAACAAAGAAGCACGGCGGCAAGGTCGGTCATGTCACCCAGGTTATTGGGTCGACGTTCGACGCGGAGTTCCCCGAGGACTCGATCCCGGCGATCTACAACGCCGTGAAGATTGACCATGACTCAAAGGGGGTGTCCGTCCACCTCATCGGGGAAGTCCAGCAGCATCTCGGTGGCGGCAAGGTGCGCTGCGTCGCCCTCGGCAGCACCGACGGCATGGTCCGCGGCGGCACCTGCATCGACACCGGTGCGCCCCTCTCCGTGCCGGTCGGCAAGGAAACCCTCGGCCGCGTCTTCAATCTCGCTGGCGAGCCGATCGACAACCTCGGCCCCGTCAACACGAAGGAGCGCTGGCCGATCCACCGCGATCCGCCCCCGATCACCGATCTCTCCACGAAGACCGAGCTCTTCGAGACCGGCATCAAGGTGATCGATCTTCTCACGCCATTCGTCCGCGGCGGCAAGGCCGGCCTCTTCGGCGGTGCTGGCCTCGGCAAGACGGTCATCCTCACCGAGCTCATCGCCCGCATCGCCAGTGCCCACGGTGGCTCCTCGGTGTTTGCCGGCGTCGGCGAGCGGACCCGCGAGGGGACCGACCTGTGGCTGGAGATGCAGGAAGCGAAGATCGGCGACACGGGCCGCAGCGTCATCGAGCAGACGTGCATGGTCTTCGGCCAGATGAACGAGCCGCCGGGAGCTCGTCTCCGCGTTGCCCTTTCCGCGCTGACAATGGCCGAGTATTTCCGCGACACAACCGGGACCGACACGCTCCTCTTTGTCGACAACATCTTTCGCTTCTCCCAGGCGGGGAGTGAGGTCAGCGCCTTGCTCGGCCGCATGCCGAGCGCGGTCGGCTACCAGCCGACGCTGGCCACGGAGATGGGCGCCCTTCAAGAGCGGATTGCCTCGACCTCGAAGGGGGCGATCACGTCGGTGCAGGCGGTCTACGTGCCGGCCGACGATCCGACCGATCCCGCCCCGGCAACGGCGTTCGGTAATCTCGATGCGTTTCTCTATCTGGAGCGTTCGATCTCGGAGAAGGGCATCTATCCGGCCGTCGATCCGCTCGCTTCGTCGAGTCGCATCCTCGATCCGCAGTATGTCGGAGAGCGGCATTACAAGATCGCCCGCCGCGTCCAGCGCACCCTCCAGCGCTACCGCGAGCTTCAGGACATCATCGCCATCCTCGGTGTCGATGAACTCTCGGAAGAGGACAAACTCGTCGTCCACCGTGCCCGGCGGATGGAGCGGTTTCTCTCGCAGCCGTTCCTCGTGGCCGAGGTGTTCACCGGCAAGCCGGGTGAGATCACGAGCCTGGCCGACACGATCCGCTCCTTCGAGGAAATCGCCGACGGCAAGTGGGATCACCTCCCCGAGCCGGCATTCATGTACGTCGGCTCGATCGAGCAGGCCGAGGAACAGGCCAAGAAGCTCGCCGCCAAGAAATGATTCCCTCCCGACCGGCACGGCCGATCGGCGACTTCCAGGCTCCCCGTGAAATCCCAGCAGGACTGACGCGATGGCTGAATCGAAGCGTGGTGGTGAGACCGGCGTCCGCTGCGTGATCACGACCCCCGAGTCGACCGTGCTCGACACCCGGGCCGAGTTCATCTCGGTGCCGCTGTTCGACGGCCATCGCGGCATCGGCCGGGGGCATGCCCCGTTTGTCGGCCGCCTCGGCGCCGGTGAGGTGCGGATCACGGGGGAGCGTGGTGGCGCCACCGGGGCCCTGCGAAGGACGTTCATCGATGGGGGCTTCGTCGAGGTCGGTCACGACGAGGTGACGATCATCACGCAACGATCGATCCCTGCCGAGAAACTCGACGCCGCAGCGGCCCGGTCTGATCTCGAGAAGCTCAAAGCCACCCCGTCGCACGGGGATGAGGCGATCGCGGTGAGGATGCGGAGCGAGGAAGCGGCCCGGGCCCTCCTCCGGGCAGCCGAGCGGAAGGGGTGAGCCGATGCCGATGCCGGCGATGTGGCCCAGATTCGAGGCCCCGTCGCACGGGCCGACCCTGAGCGAGCCTTCTGCTGCCCCTTGCCGATCGGCGGGCGGGGCCGTGGGTTCTCCCCGGCCGGGCAACTCTCACCCCTTCGCCGGGCTCGCGATCGCGTTGGCTTCCCTCGTGCCGTGGGCCGCGGCGGCCTGTGCCGAGCCGACGGTGGCGTTTGTCGGCGGGATGGTCATGCCGGTTACCTCCCCGCCGATTCCCGCCGGGACGGTCGTTGTCGCGGGCGGACGGATCATCGCCGTCGGGCCGGCGGCAACGACAGCCGTGCCGGAGGGGGCCGAGCGGATCGATGTCACGGGGAAGGTCCTGATTCCGGGGCTCGTCGACACCCACAGCCACATCGGCGGCGGTAGCGGTGGCGACTCGAGCGGCCCCGTTCAGCCCGACGTGCGAATCCTCGACTCGATCAATCCCCGTGACGCCGGGTTTCGCAAGGCCCGGGCGGGCGGCCTGACGACGCTCAACATCATGCCCGGCTCCGGGCTTCTCGTCTCCGGGCAGACGGTCTACGTCAAGCTTCGCCGGGCCGACACGATGGATGGCTTGCTCCAGCGCGATGCCGCGGGGAACGCGCTTGTCGGTCTGAAGATGGCCAACGGAACGAACTCCCAGCGCGATCCGCCGTTTCCCGGCACCCGCGGCAAATCGGCGGCGATCGTCCGGCAGAAGTTCACCGCCGCCCGCGAATACCAGCGAAAACTCGCCGACGCAGACGTCACGAAGCGCCCCGCGCGCGATCTCGAACTCGAATCGCTCGTCGAATGCTTGGAAGGGCGTCGCATCGTCCACCACCACACCCACCGGGCCGACGACATTCTCACGGTGCTGCGACTGCGGGAGGAGTTCGGTTTCCGGGTCGTGCTCCACCATGTCAGCGAGGCCTGGAAGGTGCCGGGAGACTTGGCCCGGGCCGGTGTCCCCTGTTCGGTGATCGTGATCGACAGCCCCGGCGGGAAGATCGAGGCGATGGACATGTCGCTGGCCACCGGGGCAGTCCTCGAGGCAGCGGGGGTGCCCTGTGCCTTTCACACCGACGATCCGGTCACCGATTCCCGTCTCTTCCTCCGCTCCGCGGCGCTGGCGGTGCGGGCGGGGATGTCGCGTGAGAAGGCCCTCGAGGCGTTGACCATCGCCGGGGCCCGGATGCTCGATCTCGACGCCCGCGTCGGCTCGCTCGAGCCGGGCAAGGACGCCGACCTGGTCATCCTCTCCGGCGACCCGTTCTCGGTCCGCACGAAGGTCCTCCAGACCTGGGTCGAGGGGAGGAAGGTGTTTGATCGCGACGATCCCGAGGACCGCCTCTTCGCTGTCGGTGGGTATGGTGCCGGGCGCGACCAGGAAGCGGAGATGTGCTGCGCGGGGCCGACCAAATGAGCGACCGGCCCCTTTTCACCATCCGCCCCGTCGCTGCCGCTCTGGCCGTAGCGCTGGTCGCGCTCGCCGCCGGCCCCGCCACGGCTGCCGGGGAGACCCTCGCCATCCGCGGCCGTATCATCCACACCATGGCCGGCGACCCGATCCCCGATGGCGTCGTGGTGGTGACCGATGGCCGGATCGTCGCCGTCGGGCCGGCGGCGACGGTGGCCGTCCCCGCCGACGCCCGAGTTCTCGAGGCCGCGGTGGTCACCCCCGGGCTCATCGATGCCCACTGTGTCGTCGGCCTGTCGGGGTATCTCAACCAGGATGAGGATCAGGACCAACTCGACGCCTCGGAGCCGGTCCAGCCGGAATTGCGGGCACTCGACGCCTACAACTCGCGCGAGCGGCTCGTGGAATGGGTGCGTGGCTTCGGCGTCACCACCCTCCACACCGGCCATGCGCCCGGGACACTCGTCTCCGGCCAGACGATGGTGGTGAAGACGGCAGCGACTGCGGGCGTGCTCAAGCCGACCGCGATGGTCGCCGTGACGCTCGGGGACGCCGGGCGCGCCCAGGGGGAGAAGAAGGCCCCAGGCACGCGGGCGAAGTCGGTTGCCATGCTGCGAACCGAACTGGCCAAGGGGGTGGAATACCGGCGCAAGCAGGCCGATCCCGATCCCGAGAAACGCCCGGCGCCCGATCTGCGTCTGGAAGCCCTCGCGCGGATCGTCGCGGGGGAGTGGCCGCTTCTGGTGACCGCCGACCGGGCCACCGACATCGAAGCGGCGCTGCGGGTGGCGGAGGAGTTTGGGATCAGGATTGTCCTCGACTCCGCCGCGGAATCGCACCTCCTCGTCGACCGCATCCGCGCCGCCGGGGTGCCGGTCATCCTCCACCCGACGATGAAGCGCGCCGGGAGTGGCGAGACGGAGAACGCCAGCTTCGAGACTGCCGCCACGCTGCGGAAGGCCGGGATTCCAGTGGCACTGCAAAGCGGCTACGAGAGCTATGTCCCCAAGACGCGGGTCGTTCTCTTCGAGGCCGGCGTGGCCTCGGCCAACGGGCTCACGATCCCGGAAGCGCTCGCGACGATCACGATCGACGCGGCCCGGATCCTCGGAGTCGCCGACCGCATCGGCTCCCTCGAACCGGGCAAAGATGCCGATTTGGCGCTCTTCGATGGCGACCCGTTCGAATACACGACACACTGCACTGGCGTGGTCATCGACGGGGCCGTCGTCGCGGATCAGCCGCGGTGAGCCTCGCGGGCAGCTCGGGGAGGGGACGATGGAACGAGGATCAGAGTGCCGGCGGAGGTGGGGGCTGATCCTCGCGTCGCTCGTCCTGGCAGCGGCCTTGCCCGTCGTCTGCGTTGCGGCACGCCCCGAGAGACCGCCGAACATCGTGCTGCTGGTGGCCGATGACCTGGGCATCAACGATCTGGGCTGTTACGGCCGGGCCGATCATGTCACCGCGGCGATCGACCGCCTCGCCGCCGCAGGGACGCGGTACACGGCTGCCACGGCGGCGGCGAGCGTCTGCTCCCCCTCGCGCGTCGCCCTCCTCACCGGCGTCCATCCGGCTCGGGCCAACCTCACCACCTTCCTCCCCGGAAGATCAGACCGGGCGAGCCACAAACTCCTCCCCCCCGTGATCGAACAGGCCCTGCCGGCGGCGATCCCCACGCTTGCCGAGCGATTGGCACCGGCCGGGTACCGCAGTCATTTCGTCGGCAAGTGGCACCTCGGGGGCGAGGGGGCCCTGCCGACCGACCGGGGCTTTGCCACGGCGGCCGGCGGGAGGGCCAACCCCGGGGCTGAATCGCCGGAGGGGGCCAAGGGGGAGCAGCGACAGGCCGCCGACGGAGTGCGGATCATCGCCGAGCAGATCCGCGACCACCACGACGAGCCGTTCCTCCTCGTCGTCGGCTTCGACGCACCGCATGTGCCGCTGGCGGCCCCGGCGGCGGCGATCGCCGCGCAGGCTGCGGCGTTCAATCCGACCTACGCCGCTCTTGTGTCGAAGCTCGACGACGCGGTCGGGAAGATCCTCACGGCACTCGACGAGGCCGGCATCGCCGACACCACGCTCGTCGCCTTCACCTCCGACAACGGTGGCCTCCATGGGCCGGAGATCGGCGATCCCCCGCCGACGTTCAATGCCCCCTTCCGGGCCGGCAAGGGATTCCTCTACGAAGGTGGCGTGCGCGTGCCGCTGATCGTGCGCTTTCCTGGCGGTGCGGATGCAGGGAGCGTGGTGACGGCGCCTGTCTCTACCGGCGATCTCGTGCCGACGATCTGCCGCCTGGCCGGGGTCGCGGCACCGCAGCCGGCCGACTTCCGCGATCTCGCCGACGCCGCCCCTCCATCTGCCGGCGACGATCGCCCGTTCTTCTGGCACCAACCCCACAACACCAATCAGGGAGGGCGGCCGGCCGGCGCGATTCGACTGGGCCCCTGGAAGCTCGTCGAACACCTCGAAGACGGCCGGCTCGAGCTCTTTCACACCGGCGACGACGTCGGCGAGACGACCGACCGCTCGGCTGCCGAGCCGGGAAGGGTGGCCGACCTTCGTGGCCGGCTCGAAGCCTGGCGCCGCAGCGTTTCTGCGCAGGGGATGACGGCCAACCCTCGCTTCGACCCGGCCGCCTGGCAGTCCTGCCATGCCGGGATCGATGTCTCCCGGCTTCCTGCCGCGGCGACGGCCGCCGAGATGGTCGCGGCGCTTGCCGCGTGGCGGAAGGCGATGGACGACGACACCGCCGGCCCACCGGCAACACGGAACGGCTTCATCCGCCTGTTGGCGAAAGACGCGACCGTGGCCGGAGAGAAACTCTGCTACGAGCCGCAGCCCGAGAAGGACACGCTCGGTTACTGGGTGAACGCCGCCGACCGGGCATGGTGGGATTTCCGGCTCGACGAGCCGGGCCGCTACCGGGTCACCGTTCTCCAGGGCTGCGGAGCGGGGCAGGGGGGATCGATCGTGGAGTTGAACACCGGGCTCTCGGGGCTCGAGTTCACCGTCGAGGAGACGGGGCACTTCCAACGCTTCGTGCCGCGGGCCGTCGGCACGCTCGATCTCCCCGCCGGGAACGTCAGACTCGTGGTGACCCCTCTGGAAAAGAAGGCTGCCGCGGTGATGGATCTGCGGAGCGTGACGCTCGAGCGGATCGACTGACGCGGGGCGGATTGGCCCGCGGGCCGACCTGACGGGCCGAACGAGATCCGTCAGATCTGGTAGTCGTGCTCGAGGGCCGGGACTTCGCCGCGCATGCGGAGCTTCGGTCGTTCGAGGACGACCGTCGTCCGGGGATCGATGCTCCGCGTCAGCCAGACGTTGCTGCCGATCACGGAATCGTGGCCGATCCGCGTCGCCCCGCCGAGGACGGTGGCGTTGGCGTAGATCACGACGTTGTCCTCGATCGTCGGATGGCGCTTCGTCCCCCGGATGAGATGCCCGTCGCTGTCGGTCTGGAATGACAACGCGCCGAGCGTCACGCCTTGATAGAGCTTGACGTGACTGCCGATCTCGCACGTCTCGCCGATGACGACGCCGGTGCCGTGATCGATGAAGAAGTGATCGCCGATCGTCGCGCCGGGGTGGATGTCGATGCCGGTGCGCGAATGGGCCCACTCGGCCATCATCCGGGGAATGAGCGGCACGTCGAGGCGGTGGAGAATGTGCGCCAGTCGGTGGATCGTGACCGCCTCGAGCCCGGGATAGCAGAAGATCACCTCGTCGAGCGTCCGGACGGCCGGATCGCCGTCATAGGCGGCCTGGACGTCCGTGGCGAGCACGCGCCGCAGGTCGGGGATCTTTTCGAGGAACTCGACCGCCTTCGCCTGCCCGAGCGCCTCGAAGTCCGCGGCGTCGACACATTCTTGGACGACATCCGGGACGAGCGGCAACTCGCCGCCATGGACGGCCGCCTGGGCGCGGGCCGCCACGCTGTGGCGCAGGGCCCTGCCGATCTGCGTCGTCAGCTTGTCGTGGAGACCGTCGACGAGGTCGCCGACGTGGTAGGTGACGTTGCCAAGATGGAGATTCTCGCGCCGCCGGTAGCCTGGATAGAGGATCTCCTTGAGGTCCTCGCAGGCGGCGATGATGGTCTCGTACTTCGGCAGCGGGCAGTGCCCGAGGTACTGGATCGTGGGAACGTCCTGATACGTCTGCACGATCCGCCGGGTGAGCTGCGGGAGCTGTTCCTTGATACGGACGTCGGTAGCCATGGGACTCGATCGTAGGGCCCCGCCGGCCCGCTCGGCAACGGGACGGCCGGGCGGGCAACGGAGCCGGCTCGGGACCTGGGAACCCAACCGGGGCGCCCTCAAAACCGGCGCTACCGTTCCCTTCGACGCGGGAGCCTGCGGAAATTGAGGGTTGTTCGGCAGGTTCACCCCCGCCATGGCCGCGGCCCCGGTGGCTGGGAAAGGAGGGGGGACGGCGGGGATTTCAGGCCGATTCGCCGCACGCGGCCAGGGCGGCCGCAAGCGTCAGCCCGGCGGAGATCGTCGGCGACGGCGATCCCCCCCGACGCCACGATCGGCAACCGGACGCCCGCCACCATCTCCCCGAGGGCAACGAGGTTCGGCCCCGAGAGCATCCCGTCGGTGGCGATGTCGGTGTAGACGACGCCGGCGAGTGGGAGATGCTCACTGCGCTTGGCGACATCGATCGCCAAAAGCGGGCTCGTGTCGACCCAGCCCCGCACGGCCACACGGCCGTCGCGGGCGTCGAGGCCAAGGACGATCCTGCCGGGGAGCGCCGCGGCCATCGCGGCGAGGAGCTCCGGCTGCTCGATGGCGACGCTTCCCACGACGAGCCGTGAGACGCCGGCGTCGGCGTAGGCGCGGGCGGTGTCGAGCGAGCGGATGCCCCCGCCGAGTTGGCAGGGAACGCCGGCCGCCCGCACCATCCGGGCAATCAGCTCCGCCTGGACCGGGCTCCCCGACTTCGCGCCGTCGAGATCGACGACATGGAGCCGCCGCGCTCCCTGATCGACGAACCGGCGCACCTGCTCGACCGGGTCGTCGGCAAACACCGTCTCGCGGTCGTAGTCCCCCTGGAGGAGTCGGACACAGCGCCCCCCGCGGAGGTCGATCGCGGGCCACAGTTCCATGGGGGCATCTCCGGAGGGGCGGCAGGGAAACGTCGGTGGAAAGTCGGCGGCACGTCGATCGCGGGTCACGAACGGTCGACGAACGCCCGGAGGAGACGCATGCCGGTCTCCTGGCTCTTTTCGGGATGGAACTGCGTGGCGAACAAACGGCCGCGGGCGACGGCGGCACAGAACTCGCCGCCGTAATCGGTGACCCCGGCGATCACGGAGGGATCGCGGGGGCGGGCGGCGTAGGAGTGGACAAAGTAGTACCAATCCCCGGCGGGCGGGGCGAAGCGTCCTGCCGCGGGGCCCCAGGTGACGGTGTTCCATCCCATGTGGGGTACCTTCATCCCCGTCGGGATCTCGAAGCGGGCCACGTCCCCCTCGAGGAGACCGAGGCCGTGGTTCTCCCCCCCTTCCCAGCCGGTTTCGAAGAGGAGTTGGAGGCCCATACAGATCCCGAAGAAAGGTTTGTCGGCGCGGACATGCGCCACGATCGGCTCGACGAGGCCGCGGGCCCGCAATTCCCGCATCGCATCACCGAACGCGCCGACACCAGGAAGCACCACCCGCTCCGACTCCGCCACGCGCTGCGGATCGTCGCTGATGAGGGCCTCGACGCCGATCCGCTCAAGCGCCTTCTGCACGCTGCGGAGATTGCCGCTGCCGTAATCGATGATCGTGACCATGGGGGCAGTGTACGGTGGCGGCCGGGAAGCCGGGAGGGCCCGGAGCCGCGTGCCGTGACCGCCGGCGGTCGGCGTATTTTCCCGGCATCAGCCGGCGCCGGGGGCATCAGCCATGCCCGTGGCCGGCTCGGCCGCCGTCTGCTCCGGGTAGACGACCAACTCGACCCGCCGGTTCCGGGCCCGGCCGGCAGCCGTGGCGTTGGAGACGACCGGGTGGTTGGGGCCGTGGGCGACGACGAACAACTGCCCTGGCTTCAGGGTTGTCCGGCCACAGAGGAAGTCGAACACGGCGCTGGCCCGGGCCACACTCAATTGATGCGGCGAACCCCAGGTTGCGTTCTGCAGCGGCTCGGTGTCGGTGTGCCCCTCAATGCCGATGAACTGCCCCTTGAAGACCCCCGAGACCTCCGTCGCCGTCTGCGAGAGGAGGGCGGCACCGGCGGGAAGGAGCGACGCCGTACCCGGTTCGAACAGCTTGTCGGCCGGGATCTCGATCCGCACCACCGCCCCATCGAGCCGGGAGGTCACGCCGGGGATCGCCAGATGGTTCATCCCCTCGCGCATCGAGGCCGGATCGATCGCCGGAACGGTCGGCGGGACTGGCTGGCTGCCGGGATCCCCCGGAGGAGCGAACGTGCCGGGTGGGCCCGCCGGGCGGGCGGCGGCCCGCGCCTGGGACAGCTGCGACGAGGTCGAGGCGAGTTGCTCCCGCAGGGCCGACACCTCCTCTTGAACCAAGTGCGTCTCCTGGCGACTGCGGGCCAGTTGCGTCTCGAGGAGCTTCGGATCGGCGTTGGCGTACGACGGCAGCGGGCTTGGCGAGAGGGGCACCGACGGAGCCTGCGGCGCGAAGCTCACCGGCATCATCGTGGGGATGGAGCGGAACGGGTTTTGCGTGCAGCCCCCCGCCGCGACGGCGACGAAGAGTGAGGCGACGACACGGAGATGCTTGGGCGCCATGGTGCCGGTTCCGATCCCCCGCGGGTCGGTGGAGGTGGGGACCGCCGCGGGGGGCCGGATGGTAGGGGCCCCCCCGGCCGGGAACAAGCCCGAAGCCCACCGGAACACCCGCGGAACGCCCCGTTTGCCCCTCCCCCGCACAACGCCGCATCATGCGCCAGCCACCACCGCCGGCATCGCTCCCGGGCGCTTCATCACCGGAAGACCATCAGCCCTGCAGGACCATCAACCAGCCGACGAGCAGGGCCCCGAGGAGAAGCATCGCGGCCAGCACGACACGCCGGGCCACTGGTCCCAACGACGACCACACCCACAGCGACAGGGCCGTCCCGACCACGACGGCGAGGACGATCCCGACGAGTTGGCCGGTCTCGGCAAACGACGCCGCAGCCGCCTTCCAGAGCGGACGCCAGCCGAGCATGACGGCCACAGTTCCCGCGCACAGGCTCGGGCCAAAGGGCAGCTCGCTCTCCCGGTGACGGACGATCTGGACAACACCATGGACCAAGCCGAACAGCACCCCAAGGAAACAGGCCAGCACGCTCGCCTGCCAGCCGAGCCACGCCCCCACCATCGCCATCAGCGTCACGTCCCCGAGCCCCATCGCCTCCCGACCGAGCGCCAGGCTCGCGCCGGCCCGCGTGAGCCAGACAACGCCCCCGGCCACCACCGCCCCGACCAAGCCCGTGAACATCGCCTCGAAGCGGAGCCCGCCGATCGACCACGCGCCGGCCAGAACCAGCCAGCCGACCATCAA
>JBAWVV010000050.1:0-16274 GCA_037147115.1 Planctomycetia bacterium
CCGCCGCCCCGCGGGTGCGGGGCGGCGGGGCAGGTGGCCATTGGCTCCGCATCCGCGTCAGCGCGAGTGCATGTCGCACGACAGCCCGCCGGCGGCCGGCACGTAGCAGCTGCGGGCGTAGTCCATCACCATGCGGTGCGAACTGAATCGCCAGGCGAGCGAGCTGATCGAGTTCATCATCATCTTGATCCACGCCCGCGGCAGGCCGTCGGCGTCGCGGTCGTAGAAGGTCGGGATGACCTCGTTTTGAAGCACGTCATAGAGCGCTACCGAATCGCGGGCATCGGTGATCTCGGGGTTGGCATGGATCTCACCGCGGCCGATGGCGAAGCCGTTGCGGCCGTCGAACGCCTCCGCCCACCAGCCGTCGGGGATCGAGCAGTTGAGCCCGCCATTGAGCACCACCTTCTGGCCACTGGTGCCCGAAGCCTCGAGCGGCCGCCGCGGGTTGTTGAGCCACACGTCGACCCCCTGGATCAGATGCCGGCAGACGTTGATGTCGTAATCCTCCACGAACACAATCCGCCCGGCGAGCCGGGGATCGTGCCGCAGATTGGCGATTTTGCGGATCAGCCCCTTACCCGGGTCGTCGGCCGGGTGGGCCTTGCCGGCGAAGATCACCTGGATCGGACGGTCAGCATCGCAGATGAGCTTCGAGAGCTTGTCGAGGTCGCCGAGGACGAGATCGGCCCGCTTGTAGGTGGCGAAGCGCCGCGCGAACCCGATCGTGAGGACGTTCGGATCGAGCACCGACCGGGCTGCCTCGACGGCCTCGTCGCTCTCACCGCGCCGCTTGCACTGCCGGGCCAGCCGACGGCGCACGAACTGGAGGAGGAGATTCTTCAGGGCGTAGTGCGTTTCCCACAGCTCGCCGGGGTCGCACTCGTGGATCTTCTGCCAGATGTCCGGCTCCCCCATCCGCCGGAACCAGTTCGCCGGGAAGATGCGGTCGTAAAGCTGGAGCATCTGCCACGACAGCCAACTGGGAACATGGACGCCGTTGGTAATGTGGCCGATCGGCACGTCCTCCTCGACGCGCCAGCCCCACAGATCCTTCCACATCTTCCGGCTGACATGGCCATGCAGCGCGCTGACGGCGTTGGCGCGCCGCGAGAGCTTGAGCCCGAGAACCGTCATGCAGAACGTCTCGCCGTGGTTGCTCGGGTCGACACGCCCCAGCCCCATGAGGTGGTCGTGCGAGATGCCGAGGCTGTCGCGCATCGGGCCGAGATGCTCCTCGATCTGGCCGCCGTCGAAGCGATCGTGCCCGGCCGGCACCGGAGTGTGGGTGGTGAACACCGTCTGCCGGGCGATTTCGCGGACGGCGTCGTCGAAGGAGAAGCCGTCGCGATCCATCCGCCCCCGGACCGCCTCGAGCGTGGCGAAGACGGAGTGCCCCTCGTTGAGATGATAAACGCCGGGAACGATCCCCAAGGCCCGGATGGCCCGAACACCGCCGATCCCCAGAACGAGCTCCTGGCGGATCCGGACGCGCGTGTCGCCGCCGTAGAGGCGGCTGGTCAGCTCGCGATCTTCAGGGGTGTTGCCATCGACGTCGGAGTCGAGGAGATAGAGGCTCACCCGCCCCACCGCCATCTTCCAGACCTTCGCCCGGATCTGCCCGGAGCGGGTGTCGATCGCTACCTGCACCTGCTGGCCGTCGGTGCCGATCGCTGGCTCCAGCGGCAGGGCCTCGACGCGCGACTGGAGGTATTCCTCGTGCTGGTAGCCATCGATGTCGAGCTGCTGCTTGAAGTAGCCCTGTTTGTAGAAGAGCCCCACCGCCACCAGCGGGATACCGAGACCGCTGGCGCTCTTGATGTGATCGCCGGAGAGGACGCCGAGGCCGCCGGAATAGATCGGCACCGACTCATGGATCCCGAACTCAGCCGAGAAGTAGACCACCGGCTTGGAGCCAAGGACGCCGGCGTGGACGTCGCTCCAGGTGTTCTCGGCGGCGAGGTATTCCTTCAGGCGCCGGTGGGCCTGGTTGATCCGGCTGTAGAGAACGAGCTCGGCCGCCCGGGCCTCCAGCCGCTCCGGCGTGAACTCGGCCAGCAGCGCGATCGGATTGTGGTCGAGCTGCCGGAACCGGACCGGGTCGAGCTCCCGGAAGAGATTCGTGACCTCCGGATGCCAGCTCCACCACAGATTGTGGGCCAGCGCCTGGCACTTGTCGTAGAGATTCTTTGGGGACAATTCGATCAGCCGGAGGGGACCCGGAGGAGGCCCGGAGGCATCCTGTGGGCCGGCCGAAGGGCGACCGGTCTGGGAGGGAGTGGGCGCGCGGGAATCCTCGGGCTGGCTCATTGATGGGCTCCGGGGCGGAGGGGACGTTCGCTGATGGAACGAATCGGGCGGGAGAAACGAGGCGGGCACCAGCCAGAAGGACCCGGAGTATAGCTCCCCAATCGCTGTGGTGAAGCACTCCCCCCCGGCACGGCATACTCTTGGTCCATGTTCACCAACGATCCAACTTTTCCCGATGGCGACGCCCTCGCGGCCCTCCGCGCCGATCTCGCCAGCCTCGCCACAGCGACCGAGCGCGACGGGCCGTGGCGGAGCGGCGCTTTCGCCCGACTCGCCGAGCATGGCCTCCTCGCCGGCTTCATCGCCACCGAGGATGGCGGCAGCGGGGCGACGGAAGCGGCGCTGCTCGAGACGCTCTCCGGCGTGGCCTCCGCCTGCCTGACCACGGCGCTGGTGCTGACGCAGTGGGCCAGCGCCTGCCGGATCATCGCTACCGGCCCTGCCGACCTCCGGGCCCTTCTTCTTCCCAGCCTGGCCCGCGGCGAGGAGACGGCGACTGTCGGCATCGCGCAGCTCACGACCAGCCGCCGGCATGTCGGCACCCCGGCGCTGCGGGCCATCCGCCGCGGATCGTCGTGGTGGCTCGACGGCACCTGTCCCTGGGTCACCGGTGCCGATTCGAGCGACACAATTGTCACCGGCGCCGTCAGCGCCGACGGCACGCCGGTGTTCTTCGTCATCCCGACCTCGGCGACCGGGCTCACGATCGGCAGCCCGATGCCGCTGCTGGCCCTCTCCGGGACCCGGACCTCGAGTGTGACCTTCGACGGTGTCGAACCCCGCACCGAGATCGTCCCCGCGATCGTCTCCCCCGCCCGCGCCGGCGGGCTGGCAACCAGTGCCCTGGCGATCGGTGCCACCCGCGCCTCAATCGGGCTGCTCGACCACGAGGCGGCCGCCCGCCCTGCGCTCGAGCCGGTCGCCACGAGCTTCCGCCTCGAGGCAGACGATCTCGCCAGCCGCCTCGGTGGGCTCGCCACGACCGAATCTCCCGATCCGGCCGCCCGCGATGCCCTCCGCACCGCTGCCAACAGCCTCGTCATCCGCGCGGCCCAGGCGGCCCTGACGGCCACGAAGGGGGCGGGCTTCATCGCCGGCCATCCCGCCGAGCGGGGTGTGCGCGAGTCGATGCTGTTCCTTGTCTGGAGCTGCCCGCAGCAGGTGGCTTCGGCCATGATCTGCGAGCTGGCCCATCTCGGGCAGCTGGCGTGAAGCGGCGGGGCAGGGGGAGAAAACGGCCTTGCCCCGGCCCCCTGATTGCTGTGAAATCCCCGTCATTCCTCGGGGAGTTTCCGGTCATGAACGCGCCGCACACGATCCTCCTGGTGAAGCTCTCCGCCATCGGCGACGTCCTCCATGGAGTCCCCGTGGCGGTGGCGATGAAGGATGCCTTTCCGGCAGCGACCATCGGCTGGGTCGTGGAGGGGCGCTCCGCCGATGTCCTCGAGGGGCACCGGGCCATCGACCGCGTCTTTCGCCTGCCGCGGGGCTGGACAAAACGACCGTCCGAGGTTCTCCGTCTGCGGCGCGACCTGCGGGCCTTCGGCCCCGACGTCACGATCGACATGCAGGGGCTCTTGAAGAGCGCCCTGGTCACGCTCCTCGCCGGCAGCCCGCGCCGCATCGGCCATGCCCGCCCCGAAGCACGCGAGGGCTCCTGGGTGGTCACCAACCTCCCGGTCACGCCGTCGGCCGCCCATGTTGTCGAGCGGAATTGCGGCCTCCTCGCCGCGCTCGGCATCCACGCCGGGCTGCCCCGGTTCGACATGCCGCGCTGGCCGCTGGCGCGGGCGCGGATGGAGGCATGGATCGAGTCGCTCGGCTCGGGATCCCCACCCGTGATTCTCAACCCCGGCGCGGGATGGCCGTCGAAGCTCTGGCCGGAGGAACACTTCGCCGCCGTCGCCGCCCACCTGCAAGACGAGCTGGGGCGGCGCGTCGTCGTGGTCTGGGGGGGCGAGAAAGAACGGGCAATGGCCGAACGGATCGCCACCGCCGGGCGGGCGATCGCCGCGCCCCAGACCTCGCTCCAGGAGCTCGGTGAGCTCTGCCGGCTCGCGGCGCTGGTCATCTCCTCCGACACCGGCCCGCTCCACCTCGCGGCCGCCGTCGGCACGCCGTGCGTCGGCCTCTTTGGCCCGGTGCCGGCAACGCGGAACGGGCCGTGGGGCGCCGGCCATGCCACCGTCGAGCCTCCCGCAGCGGCGCGCCCGCCGTGGCACGAGCGGAAGACCGACACCCGCTCCATGGCAGCGATCGACGTCGCCGCCGTCGTCGCCGCAGCCGCGGCAATCCTCGATGCCGGCCTCTGCCGGGTCGCCTGACGGGGCAGGTATACTGCCGACCATGAAGCGTAAAAGAGTGAATCCCTTCAGCATCCTCCTCGGCATCGTGGGGATCGCCTTCACCCTCACGGCGGCCTGCTTTTGCCTGTTCGTCCTCCGGGGTATCCGTCCGGAGACGTCCCGGGCCGCGCCGCACCTCCTCGAGCGAATGGTCGACCGCTGGGGGACGACGGCGCTGGTGGTGGAGCTGGGGCTGCTCGCCGTGGCGACCTTCGGCTCGATCGCCTACGACGAGCTCGGCCATGACCAGATCCGCCGCCGGCTCCGCGACGAGCGGGAAGAACAGCCCCACCCTCCGGCCGGCGCTCTGCCTGCGGCTGATGAGGATGAATCCGCCGGCGAGGCTCGGCCGTGAGTCTCGGCAGCGCGCAGCGTGTCGCGGCGCTCCGCGATCTGATCCGCCACCACGACCGTCGCTACCACCTCGAGGCGGCACCCGAGATCAGCGATCTCGACTACGACCGGCTCGTCGACGAGCTCCGCGCTCTCGAAACGCGTCACCCGGAGCTCGTCACCGCCGACAGCCCGACGCAGCGCGTTGGCGGGGAGGCCCTCGACGGCCTCGCCCCGGTGCGGCACCCGATCCCGATGCTGTCGATCGACAACACCTACTCCGCCGACGATCTCGTCGCCTGGGCGGGGAAGGTCGAGGCCCTCCTCGCCGCGGCCGGTGACCCGCGGCCGGTCGCCTGGGTGCTCGAACTGAAGATCGACGGCGTGGCGGTGTCGCTGACCTATGACGGCGGGTGCTTGGCGCTGGCAGCGACGCGCGGCAATGGCACCGTCGGCGACGACATCACCCACAATGCGCGGACGATCCGCGACCTGCCGCTGCGTCTGGACGTCGCCGACCCGCCGACGCGGATCGAGATCCGCGGCGAGGTCTACATGGCCAATTCCGACCTCGTCCGTTTGAACGAGACGCAAGCTCGAGATGGCAAGCCGCCGTACGCCAACACGCGGAACGTTACCGCCGGCAGCATCCGGCTCCTCGATTCGCGCCAGTGCGCCGCCCGCCCCTTGCGCTTCTTCTGCCACGGGATCGGCAACACCGCCGGCCTGGGGATCGACTCGCAGTCGGAGCTCCAGGCATGGGCGAGGGCCGCGGGGCTCGCCGTCGCACCAGGGGGAGGACGATTCACGTCGATCGGCGCTCTCGTCGAGCATGGCAACACGCTCATCGAAGAGCTCCACGCCCTCGACTTCGAGGTCGACGGCTTCGTCGTCAAGGTCGACGACTTCTCCCAGCAGCGCGAGGCGGGAACAACCTCCAAGACTCCGCGCTGGGCGATCGCCTGGAAGTTTGAGAAGTTCGAGGCGACGACGACGCTCGCCGGGATCCGCGTCCAGGTGGGGCGCGGGGGGACGGTGACGCCGGTGGCCGATCTGGAGCCGGTGGAGCTGGCCGGCACGATCGTCCGCCGCGCGAGCCTCCACAACGCCGACGAGGTCGCCCGTAAGGACATCCGTACCGGCGACGTCGTCGTCGTCGAGAAGGCGGGCAAGGTGATCCCCCATGTCGTCCGCGTGGAGAAGCACAAGCGCACCGGGGACGAGATCCCGTGGACGCCGCCGACCGAGTGCCCGGAATGTGGCACCGGCATCGTCCGGGATCCCGACGGAGTCTTTCTCCGCTGCCCGCTGGTTGCCTGTCCGGCCCGAGTCCGGGAGCGGCTCCGATTCTTCGCCTCGCGCGGCGCGATGGATATCGAGGGGCTCGGGGACAAGCTCGTCGACCAACTCGTCGCCACCGGGCTCGTCCGCGATTACGCCGATCTCTACCGGCTCTCCGTCGGTGACCTCGTGCCCCTGGAGCGGATGGGAAAGAAATCGGCGGAAAACCTCGTCACCGCGATCGCGGCCAGCCAGACGCGCGGCCTGGCTCGCGTTCTCAACGGCCTCGGTATCCGTCATGTCGGCCCGCGCGTTGCCACGATCCTCACCGACCGGTTCGGGACCATCGGCCGGCTCATGGCGGCGACCGTCGACGACCTCGCAGCGGTCGACGAGATCGGGCCTGTGATTGCGGCGACCGTCCACGAATGGCTCGCCTCAGACGATGGCCGGGAGGTGATCGAAGGTCTGACGGGCGTAGGCGTGCTCCTCGAGGCACCGCAGGGGACGGCCCCAGCCGCCGATGGCCCGCTCGTCGGGAAGACGCTCGTCGTCACCGGCACACTCGACGGCTCCTCGCGCGACGCAGCCGAGGCCGCGATCCGCGCCGCCGGCGGGCGGGCCTCGGCGAGCGTCTCCAAGAAGACCGACTGGCTCGTGGCCGGGCGCGACGCCGGGAGCAAGCTCGAGAAGGCGAAAAAACTCGGCGTGAAGATCGTCGACGAGATCGGCTTCGCCCGTCTCCTCGCCGGAGAGACTCCAGCAGAGTGAGGGCCCCGAGGCGCCCGCCCGGGCATTCAACGCTCGGGGGCCTCATCCGGCACGCAGGCCCAGGCGAGGATCGCCATCGCGGCGCCCCACATTGGCTCCCCGGCAACCAAACCGATCAGCGGCCAGACGACGAGCCCGGCCCGGGCCACAACCAGCCGTGTCCACCGGTTCCACAGCCCGGCGGCGAAGGCGATCTCGAAGAGGACGATCGCATGCGTGACGATATTCGTGACGATCTCGGAGCCGGCGAGAAGGCCGGTCAGATCGACCCTCGTCGACTCCCGGGCGGCGAGGAACCAGGCCGCCGTGCCGTTCCACCAGACATCGGCCTTCAGCTGGGCCACCGCCGCCGCTGCCGCGATCACCGCGGCGTGGACACGGAGCAAGCCGAGCGATAGGCCGTTGCGCCACGACGGGGCCGCCTCCCGCCCCGCGCCACCGGCGAGCCACCGGTCGACCGCGAAGGCATCCCCCGGGCGGCCGACGGCAAGACACCAGAGCATGACGGCGAGGACGTCGTCGGCCGGCCCGACGAGCATCGGCCCGCGGTGGAGGAGCGAGGCCCAGAAGCAGGCCGCCAGGGGCGCCACCAGCGGCGTCCAAGCCCCGACGGCGAGCATTCCGAGGAGGCCCACGCCGAAGAGAAAAAAGGCCCACACCGCCGCGCTTGATCGAGCCGCATCAAACAGCGACAGCCCGGTCGGCGAGCGCCAAGCCGTGAGCACCGCGGGGGAGACGATGCCGTCAGGACCGAACCAGGCGATGAGATCCCCCGCCCAGCTCCACGCTAGGAGGAGGCCCAAGCCCCCGGCCAAGCTCCGCACGACCGCCAGGCGCCGGGCCGGTGCCGGCGTGAACCAGAAGCGATTCCACTCGGTCGAGAGGGCCACGCCGAGCTCGACGATGGAGGAACGAAACCGATCTGCCATGGTCACCTCCCCTCGCCAGTTGGCGGCGCGGCGTCGACCAGCGGCGCGACTTCTTCCGCGGGGGGCAGCGGGATGAGCTGGAGCTCGCCATCGAGACGACGCACCCGGACCTCGAGCGCCGTCTCGTTACGGCGGGGTGAACGGGCCGATTCGTAGTCGGGGGCAACCCTGCGCACGATGCGGACCTCGAGATCGTCGTCGCCCGCCGCGCGGAAAAGCCCGGCGCCGATCGCGGCCGGAAGCACGCCGGCCTGCTCGGCATCCTCCTCGGCGAGGACCGTGGCCGCCGCCAACCGGCGCCACCGCGCTCCCCGCTCGCTGTGATCCCCCGTCGCAGGGAAGCGGAGCACGGCGGTTGCCGGTCTGTTTCCCGGGCGGGCCGGGGGGGAAACGGCCGGCCGGATCTCGATGTGGTGGTCGGCATCCTCGGGGAGGCCGTAGGTGAGGCGGGTGTCGTGCCCGAGATCGAGCCACAGTGGCACCATCCACGGGGCGAACAGCCGGTCCTTGAGGGTGCCGACGACGCGCGACGTGCCACTGGCGGTGTTGCCCGCCACGCACAAGCCCAGACCGACCAGGTAGACCACCAACAGCGCCGTGGCAGGCCCGCGGACCGAGGCAGGCACGTCTCGAGCGCTGGGAGGCTCTCCAGTTCCCGATCCACCGCCGGGCCCTGCCGGGGCACAGCCCCCCAGTGCCGACACCCCACCGGGGGGGCGGTGTCGAGGATCGCGGTGGTCGGTGTGATCTCGGGGCATTGAGGCGCTGTCCGGGGGAAAACCCTCTCCACAGTGGCTTCGCGTTGACATTCCCGCAAGCGGGCGATAGTTTCAGAGGACGTTTTGAAGAGCTTCCGACCCGGCCGGAAGCTCAGGCCGCTTGCTCACGCATTCGATCCGGGGGATTAGCTCAATTGGGAGAGCGTCTGGCTGGCAGCCAGAAGGTCAGGGGTTCAAATCCCCTATCCTCCATTCCGCGTGAGGGTTGATTCGGGCCTTCGGCATCCGTCAGCGGTGAGTGCCCTGCAGCGGTGAATGCCTTGCGAGTCGGCACTGCCGAAGGTGACCCGAGCCCTAGAATGATGGCTTGGGTCGATGGCCGTTTTGTTCCTCCCGCCGAGGCGGTGATCCCCGTCGGGGACGCCGGCTTCGTGTTCGGGGCTACGGTCACCGAACAACTCCGTTCGTTCGGTGGTCGTCTCTTCCTCCCCACCGCGCATGCGGCCCGGTTTCGGCGGTCTCTTGAGATCGTCGGCATCGAACCCGCCTGGCCCGTCGAGCATCTTTTCGAGGTGGCCGCGGAGGTGACGGCCCGGTGCCATGCCGCCGGCCCGGCCGAAGCGGACCTGGGAGTCGTGGTGTTTGCGACGCCCGGCAACGCACCGGCCCAGCACGGGGGACGGCCAGGAACATCCCGGGTGGTGATCCACGCCTTTCCCCTCGCCTTCGCCTCCTGGGCCGGGGCCTATGACACGGGCGTCGCGCTGCGAAGCGTGTCGACAAAGCAGATTCCCCCCTCCTGCTGGCCGATCGAGCTCAAGTGCCGCAGCCGGATGCACTACCACCTCGCCGATCGGGAGGCCCGGGCCGCTGAACCTGGGGCCCGGGCGCTCCTCCTCCATGCCGACGGCCGCGTGAGTGAAACCTCCACCGCCAATGTCGTCGTCGTCGTCAACGGCGCGCTCCGCACGCCCCCCCCAGGCGACGCCCTCGCCGGCATCAGCCTCGCCCACCTCCACACGCTCTCCCACGGCCTGGGGATCGGCTGGCAAGAGCGCTCGCTCTCCCTGGCCGACCTGGCCGCCGCCGACGAGATCCTCCTCACCAGCACCCCCAACTGCCTCCTGCCGGTGACCCGCCTCGATGGCCAGGCCGTCGGCGATGGTCGGCCCGGCCCGTTGTTTGCCCGATTGCTCGCCGCCTGGAGCCGTGACGTCGGGATCGACATCGCCACCCAGGCCCGCCGCTGCACTGGTATCCTCCTCGGAGGATCGGGGACATGATCGACACCGAAGCCGGGTCGCCCGGGGCCGGCACGCGTTCGACCGTCTACGAGGTCGTGCACACGACGGTCTACTCCTATTCGGAGGAGGTGCCGGTGTGCCACAACGAGGTTCATCTCCGCCCCCGCGACACGGCGGGCCAACAGGTGCTGTTCCACGCCTTCGCCGTCGATCCGCCACCGGCGACGACCGCCTCGCGCATCGATTGGTTCGGCAACCACGTGACGATGTTCACCATCGGCGAGGTCCATCACCGGTTGGCGGTGACCTCCACCAGCCGCATTGCCGTCGCCCCCCCCGCGCCCCTCCGATCCCTCCCACCGATCCCCTGGGAAGCGGTCCGCGATAGCGCCTCGACGTCGCCGGCGGCTATCGAGTTCGTCGGCGTCTCCCCCTTCGTGCGCACGTTGCCGCAGCTGGCGGACTATGCCTCCGCCTCCTTCCTCCCCGGGCGTTCCTGGGCCGAGGCGCTGGTCGACCTCACGCGGAGGATCCATCGCGAGTTCGTCTACGACCCGACCGCCACGACCACTTCGACGCCGGTCGAGGACGTCTTCACACTCAAGCGCGGGGTCTGCCAGGATTTCGCCCATCTCCAGATCGCCTGCCTCCGCTCGCTCCACCTCCCCGCCCGGTACGTCAGCGGCTACCTCTGCAACACCTCCTCCCCGGCCAATGCCCCCGCCTCCCCAGCGCTGGTCGGCGCCGATGCCTCGCACGCCTGGCTCGCGGCCTGGGGGGGCGATGCCGGGTGGCTCGACGTCGACCCGACGAACGACTGCGTTGTTGGCGACCGCCATGTCACCGTGGCCTGGGGGCGCGATTACGGTGACGTCTGCCCGATCCGCGGCGTGTTCGTCGGCGGCGGTCAGCACGGGATGGATGTCGCCGTCCACGTCACCCGCTACCCCGACTGACTCACCCCCGCTCGGTCCCCCCGCGATCGTCCGCCATGCGCCGCGCCACCCGCCTGCTGCTCCTCCTCTCGGTCGCGGTGCTTTTGGTCCCCCTCGTTCCCTTCTTCCTTTTCGGGACGCGTCTGGACACGCTCGTCGCCGGTTGGCTCGATCCTCCCCCTTCTCCCGCCGTCGTGGCGCTGCTCGAGGTGGGGGTGCTGGCCGCGGATCTCCTCCTCCCCGTTCCGTCGAGTGTCGTGGCGACCTTCGGCGGCGCGCGGCTCGGCGTGGTGCTTGGCACGCTCTGTGCGTGGACCGGCATGACGATCGGAGCACTGGCCGGCTGGTGGCTCGGCCGGAGCGCCGGCGGCAGAGCACTCGATCGTCTCAACGCGGAGGATCGATCAGCGATCGCCCGGGGGCAGGAGCGCCTCGGGCCGATGCTCGTCGTCCTCACCCGTCCGCTGCCGCTCCTGGCCGAGGCCGCGGCACTCGCCGCCGGCGGCACCGGCATGCCGCTGCGGACGTTCCTGCCGGCCGTGGCCGTCGGCAACGCCGTCATCGCCGCCGCCTGGTCGGGCCTTGGAGCCCTCGGCCGGGAAGAGCTGTCGCTGACGATGCTCGTGGCGCTGGTCGTCCCCGTCGCCGGCGTCTGGGGGATCGTCCGCACCCGGTGGGCGACCGCCGATCATCAGCCCCCTGATGTCACGCCAGGGCCGCCGCGGCCCGACTGAAGACCGCCTCAAACTCTCCACGCACCCGGGCGGTCGTCTCCGCGACCTCGGCAGCGAGACCGTCCTCCCGCTCGTGGCCCATCAGCCTGGCGAGGGTGCGGCGGTCGGCCCCCGCGGAGGGGAAGTCGTGCCGGGCCTTGGCGCCGAGGAGTTGCAGCCGCCCCTCGATCCGGCGGAGGAGCCGGTAGGCGTCGGAGAGAAAGACGAACGACGATGTCATGAGGATGCCGCGCTCGTGGAGCGCCACGAGGCCGGCGAGCGTCTCGGTCGTCTGCAAGCTTGCGTCGTCTAGCCCATGGACGAGCTGGAGGAGCTGGACGAGGAACTCGATGTCGACGATGCCGCCAGGACCGCGCTTGAGATTGAACGCCGTCGCCCCCTGCTCCATCCGGAAGCGGTTGTGACGGATCTCGGCAACGTCAGCCGCTCCCCACCGGCGTCCCCAGATCGCCGCCGCGCGGATCGCCCCGAACCGCTGCCGGGCAGGCTCCGCGCCGATCACTGGGCGGGCCTTGAGGAGTGCCTGCCGTTCCCAAACGGCCGCCGGGCCGTCGGGGGCGAACCAGCGGGCCAACTCGTCGAGGGAGACGGCCGCCGCGCCGCTGCGCCCCGCGGGCCGAAGCCGGGAGTCGACCTCATACAGACGCCCCTGTGGCCCGAGCGTGTTGCAGGCTTTCATCGTCCGTTGGGCGAGCTCAGCGAAGCAGTGGGCGTTTGACGTTGGGCCCTGGGCGCGCGACTCGGGATGGAGCGGCACCGATTCACCGTCGTGGTCGTAGAGAAAGATGATGTCGAGATCGCTGCGGTAGTTGAGCTCCCGACCACCGAACTTCCCCATCGCCAGCACGAGCGCCGAGGCCGGCTCGCCGCCGGCCATCGGCCGGCCGAGCCGCTCCATGAGCCGCGCCTGTTCATGGGCCACCACCGCCCGCAGGACGGTCTCGGCGATCGCCGTCAAAGCCGTTGTGGTGGCTTCGGTGTCGAGGCGACCGAGCACCTCACGGACCCCGACACGGAGCTGTTCGGAGACCTTGAAGGTGTTGACGATCGGGCCGATGTCGACCGCGCCGTGGCACAGTTCGGCGAGCTCCTCGTCGAGTGCCGCGGGGGTCGGCAGCCGCTCGACGACGAGGCTGTCGAGGAGCTCGTCGATCATGCCGGGATTGCCGACGAGGATCCCGGCCAGGAACGGGCTCGAGGCGCAGAGCTGGACGGTGAGATCGAGCGACGGGGGATTGAAGCTGAACAATTCCCACAACACCCCCTTGCCGCCGAGTGAATCGGCCACCGCCGCGAGCTGGAGGAGCGTGGCATCGGGATCGGGCGTGCGACCGATCGTGGCGAGCAAGCGCGGCGCGATCGCGGCGAGGAAGTGCCGGCAGCGCCGCGAGGAGAGAAAGCGGGCCCGCTCCTCGGCGAGCGTCTGGAATGTCCGTCGGGCCGTGTCGGGGTCGCGGAAGCCATGGCGGAGGAACAGCGCCCGGGCGACGTCGTCCGCCGGGCCGGGATCGAGAACGAGATCGGTCTCCGGCTCGGTGACGCTGTCGTCAGGGAAGGCGTCGTGGAGGAGGTGATCGAGGATCCGGCGGTTCATGGTCTTCGATTCGGCGAGCTCGTCGCGGAGCCGGCGCAGCCCCGCCGGCCCCGGGCCATAGCCCACCCGCACGGCCAGCCGCCCGAGCTCGCGGTCGTCGGCGGGGAGGGTGTGGGTCTGGGCATCACAGAGGATCTGAAGCCGATGCTCCACCTTCCGCAGCAGCCGGTAGTTGCGTTCGAGGATCGTCCGCTCCTGATCAGTCAGCGCCCCCGCCTCAGTGAGCCGGTGCATCGCCTCGATCGTGTTGCCGGTGCGGACCGCCGGCGTGTCGCCGCCGCTGAGGAGCTGGAGGAACTGGATCGCGTATTCGATGTCGCGGATCCCCCCGGAGCCGAGCTTGACGTCAAACTCCGCCCGCCCCTCGTCGGCCACCTTGCGTTCCATCCGTCGCTTCAGCGCCTTGATCTCGCTGATGTCGGCGGCCGAGAGCCAGCGGCGGTAGATCCAGGGGGCGAGCGATCCGAGGAGTTTCTCCCCCAGGGCCGCGTCCCCCCCCACGCACCGGGCCTTGACCCACGCCTGCCGCTCCCAGGTGCGCCCCTCGCGGTCGAAATAGCGGAGCGTGGCATCGAAGGGGAGAACGAGCGAACCGGTGGCGCCGTGCGGCCGGAGCCGGAGATCGACGCGGTGGCCGCTCCCCGCCGGCGTCGGCTCGGCGATCAGCCTCACCACCTCGCGGACAACACGCTCGAAAAACTCCTGGTTCGTGCAGGGCTTCGGCCCCGTCACTCTTCCCTCGGAGGAGTAAACGAACACCAGATCGACGTCGCTGGAGTAGTTCAGCTCTTCGCCGCCGAGCTTGCCGAGGGCGAGCACCGAGATCACCGCCCGCTCGCCGCCAGGGCCGCGCGGGGTGCCGCGTTCGCTCTCGAACCTCGCGACGGCCAGCCGCAGGCTCGCGTCGATGAGGCCATCGGCGACGCGCGAGATCTGCCGGGTGACCGTCTCCAGCGGCTGCTCGCCGACGAGGTCGCCGTACGCGATCCGCAGCATCTCGCGGCGCTTGAAGCGGCGCATGGCAAGCATCGCGCCTTCCGTCTCCCGGTGCCCGGCGAGCGCCCCGTCGAGCGTGGCTCGGAGGGCCTGCATCGACTCCGGCTTTCCCTGCCCCAGACGGACCTCCTCCCACGAGGCCGGGTCGGCGATGACGACATCGGCCAGATGCGGCCCGGCCGAGAAGATCCGCAGGAGGGTCTCAAGCGCGCCGGGGTCGCGCTGAAAGAGGGTCGCTGTGGAGAGCGGACTGCTGACGGCAGCGAGGAGCCGCCCCAGCGCCGCCAGCACCCGATCGGGGTCGGAGACCGCCGGGAGGAGGACGGTGAGCCGGGTGCAGAGGTCGCCGAGGAGGTCGAACGTGATCCCCTGCTCGGCGATTCCGCGGAGCAGTCGGCCGGCGTCCTCGGGCTGAAGGAGGCCGCAAGTCATTCCCCAGGCCGTGGCCGCGGCGGCGTCGTCGAGGAGTCGGCGGGCATCGACCAGCGGCGGGTCGGCACCCCCGGCTCGCAGTGGCGGTTGGCCGCGGGGGGCGGTCATCACCGCTCCGGCCGCGGCGCGATCTGATGAACCGGCCCCGGGTCCCCGCACCCGCCATCACCGCCCGCGCCGCCGGCGTCGAGCATGGGTAGCGGGACGGCGTCAGCGAGCCCGTCAGCCACGGTGGCGGAGAGCGACCAGGCCCCGGCGGCGTCGATCACGACCTCGACCAAGCGCCCCACGAGCCTGAAGGGGGCGTCGAAAACGACGATCCGGTCGCAAGAAGTGCGGCCGGTGAGCTGCGCCGAGCCATCCGGGCCGGGATCGATCGCCCGCTTCTCGTCCCGCGCCGAGAGGCCCTCCACGAGGACGGTCTGGCGGGTGCCGATCAAGGGAAGATTGCTGGCGAGGCTGGCCCGGGTCTGGGCCTCGAGGAGGATCTGGTGCCGCTCCTTCTTCACCCCCTCCGGCACGTCATCCGGCTGGCGCTCGAAGGCCTTCGTGCCGGGGCGCGGGCTGTACTTGAAGATGAAGCTGTTTTTGAACTGAAGGCGATCGATGAGATCGACGGAGGTCTGGAACTCGGCGTCGGTCTCGCCGCAAAAACCCACGATGAAGTCGCTCGTCACGGCTGCCCGGGGCAGCTCCTCGCTGACGCGGGCGTGCATCTCGAGATACTCGCCGATCGTGTAGCCGCGCTTCATCCGCGTGAGCACCGCATCGCTGCCGTGCTGCGCCGGGACATGGATATACTGGCAGACCTTGGGGAGATCGCGGACGGCGCCGATCAGTTCGGGCGTCATGTCGCGCGGATAATTCGTGACGAACTTGATCCGGTCGAGGCCGTCGACGGCGTCGAGATCGTGGAGGATGTCGGCGAGGCGCGTCGTCCGTCCGCCGTCGTGCCACTTGTAGGAGTTCACCGTCTGGCCGATGAGGGTGATCTCGCGGCAGCCATCGGCAACGAGCTTCCGCGCCTCGGCGAGGATCGCCGCCGGGGGGCGCGCCTGCTCCGGCCCGCGGACGCGTGGCACGACACAAAACGCGCAGAACTTGTCACACCCGGTCTGCGTCCGCACGAACGCTTGGAACGGCGTCGACCGCATCGCCGGATCGCGGTCGGGATCGTAGCTTTCGAAGCTCTGGGTGACGGCGTCGCGGCTGCCGGCGGTGCGGTCGAGGCTCACCTCGATTCGCGGTGGACCACCGGCGAGGATCTCTTCAACGATCCCCGGCACGCGGTGGAGTTGCCCGGGACCGACAACGAGGTCGACCCACGGGGCCCGGGTGCGGATGAGATCCTGGTCCTTCTGCGCCATGCAGCCGAGGACACCGACGATCAATCCAGGACGGGCCTGCTTCTCCTGCCGGATGCGTCCCAGGGCCGACCAGATCTTGTCTTCGGCATGCTGGCGAACGCTGCAGGTGTTGTAGAAGACGGCATCGGCCTCAGCCGGGCTCGTCGTCAGCTGCCATCCCTGGCGGCGCAGCGCCGCCACGACGAGCTCGCTGTCGAGGACGTTCATCTGGCAACCGACGGTCTCGATCCAGAGTCGGCGCGAGGGGCCAGAAAGCGGGCCGGGGGAGGCCAGGGCAACGGGAA
>JBAWVV010000051.1:0-16227 GCA_037147115.1 Planctomycetia bacterium
GGTCTGGGACGGATTTCCCGGGGGCTGGAACGTTGGCTCCGGGGCGAGCCCTGAAAAACCGGTCAAAACCGGTTTGGAAAACGGGCTTTTGACCGTGCCTCCGGGATCCTATCCTCCCGGCGAAGTGTGGTGTGGAGATCGATTCCTTCTCGGTGTGCCGGACGGCCGGTCTGCCAGGAGAGGGCTCCACGGTCGGCTGTCCGGACTGGGCTCCCCCAGAGGTTTTTTGTCATGCGTTCGATCGCCGTGGCCAATCAGAAGGGCGGGGTCGGCAAGACGACCACGTCGGTGAATCTCGCCGTGGCACTAGCCCGGGCGGGGCAGGAAGTCTGCTTGGTCGATCTCGATCCACAGGCCCATGCCACGCTCCATGCCGGCGTGCAACCCGGGCTCCATCCCTGCTCCGCTTACGACGTTCTCGTCGGCGGAGCGTCGCTCGCCGACGCCCGTGTCAGGGCGGCCGATCGGCTCCATGTGATCCCCTCCCACATCGACCTCTCCGCCGTGGAGATGGCGCTGGCCAACCGCCCCGGCCGGGAGGGGATTCTGCGACAGCGGATCGAGGCAGACGACGCCTGCCAGGGCAGGGGGAATGGCGTTCACCACGACGCGATGATCATCGACTGCCCTCCCTCCCTCGGCCTCCTGTCGCTCAACGCGATGGCGGGCGTCGACGAGGTCCTCCTTCCACTCCAGCCCCACTTCCTCGCTCTCCACGGGCTCTCGAAGCTTTTGGAGACGATGGAACTGGTGGCTGACCGGGTTAATCCGCGGCTTCGGCTCCTGGGGGTCGTGCTGTGCATGTATGAGTCGTCCACCCGGCTCGCCAACGAAGTGGCCCGCGATGTGGAGGGATTCTTCGCAGCCGGTGGCGACCGGCATCCGGCGTGGGCCGGGGCCCGGGTGTTCCGCACCAGGATCCGCCGCAACATTCGCCTCGCGGAGGCGCCGAGCTTCGGGCAGTCGATCTTCGACTACGCCCCGGACTCTCACGGCGCCGAGGACTACGCGGCACTCGCCGGTGAGGTGCTTCAGGCCGCCGTCGACCGGCGAGACGTCCGTCGCGCCGCGTGAGCGAGGGGGGGCGCAGCCGGCCGGTTGGTGACGGCGGTCTGGCTGATCACTCCTGCCGAGACGACCGCCAAATCCGCCGGGGCGCCTCCCGAAGGCATGCCGGTGTGGAGTTCGGGAATCCACCAGTAGTTTGACGCGCACGGCTCCACCCCGGCGAGGATTCCGGTGGCATCGAAATCCTCCGCCGAGAGGAAAATTGGGCCGAGGGCTTCGGCGCCGGTGACTGGCGCCGCGGAACGGGTGGGAGTGGGCATCGGTGGACAGCCTTCCGGCATCGGGCGGTGCGCGACGATCCGCCAACGCTCAGGCAGCGTCGCGACCAGAGTCTCTTTCGGCAGATGATTCCAGGGGAGGCCAGTTTCTGGACAACCGGCCCCCTTCTCGGCCATAGTGGTTTGGGGTTTCTGGGAAAGCAAGGAAGGCTGTGGCGGTGGGGACGGTTGTCCTTGTTTTCGCCGGAAAAGTCAGGCTTTCCGTAGCTGCAGGGGGATAATCAAGGAACGGGGGAACTCCACACATGGCTAGTCTGCCACCGGCAGCGGATGACACACGCACGACCACGACCTCCGACGCTCCGTGCGCCGCGGGCCGCCCTGGCATGCCCTGCGGGGCTGGCCTGGGACGCGTCCGGGCGGGGGGAGCGTGCCGGGCCGGGCTCGCGCTCCTGCTGGCGGCGGTGGCAATCCTCCCTGCCGGGGCGGCCGAGCCGACCGGCTACCGACGATTGGCCCCGGGCGTGCTTACCGTCATCCCCGCCGACCGCTCCGGCGATGACGCCCTCCTCCGCGCCGACATCCCCGAGATCACAGCGGGGCTCGGCGATCTCGCCTGGGAACCGAAGCAGTCACCCGTCGGGGCAACGCTCGTCGAGCAGGGACGCAATCGCGACTTCCCCCGCGACATCTGGGCGCTGGAGTTCGCCTTCAAGCCCCCGCGTCAGATCGATGTTGATGTGCCGGCCCGCGACCTCCGGATGCAACGCAAGCGACTCTGGTATCTCCTCTACCGGGTCAAGAACTCCGGCGCCCGGCGGATCGTGATGGCCAACGGGGACGCGACGAGGCTCCGCAGCGAGACGGTGCAACAATCGGTGCGATTCCTCCCGCATTTTGTCCTCGAGAGCGTCGAGGGGCTCTCGAAACAAGAAGGAGCGCTTGCCTTCCGCGCCTATCTCGATCGCGTTGTGCCTGGCGCCGTGGCGGCGATCCGCGAGCGCGAGGATACCCGCCTCGACATCCATGACAGCGCTCGGATGTCTGAGCGCGACCTCGCTCCCGGTGAGGAACGGTGGGGCGTAGCGGTGTGGGAGGATGTCGATCCGCGGATCGATTTTTTCTCGATCTACGCCCGCGGCCTCACCAATGCGATCCGCTGGCGGCCGCGGGCCGATGCCACTTTCGCCGCCGATTCGGTGCCAGTGACGGGGGAGGAGCATGTTCTTGAGAGCCTGCGCCTCGACTTCTGGCGCCCCGGTGACGATGCCACCAGCCTCAACGACGAAATGAGTGTCGGTCATGCCGGTATGTACGAGCGGCGGACAATCGGGAGCCGAGTCCTCGAAACGCTGGGGCGCGGTCGGCAGACGGCCTCGGCTCCCCGCGAGGGGCTGGAACAACTCGGGCTGACCTGGGAGGAAATCCTCGATCCGCCGGCGGCGGTGAAGGCTGCCGCGTCAGTCGAACGCGATACCCCACCGAGCCTCGTGCCGCTGAAGAAGGTTGTGAACGCCCTCGCCCGCCTCCAGCCCCCTGCGGCCCGCCCCGTGGCGATCCGGACGCTGTTCGGCGGGGTCGGAGAAGAATGGTTCGGGGATCTCGTGCGCGGCTTGTCGGTGCCGCTCGACGAGGAGCGGGGAGCGCTCCGCCGGGGGATGCTCGATCGCTGCGGAGTGTCGGAGGAGGACGTTGCCAACCGGCCGCTGGAATCGCTTGTCAAGGTGCTCGCTGCCCTCGACGCCACGACCCCAGCCGCGACCCGCCGCTCGGCGACGGTGGCCCTGTTCGGCGCCGCGGCACCACGACTGGATTCGCTCGTCCACGAGCTCGATCTTGCCCGGGGCCGGGCGGTGCTCGACGACATGGATTTCGACCGTCGTCCCGTCCTCGCAGGCGGGGCCCTGACCGCCTCCGACGCGATGCTGACGGTCTTCGGGGCCGAGACGGATGCCGCAAAACGGGCCCGGATGGTGATTGGCCTGCTCGGGGCCGAAGGGCCGGCACTCCTCGCCGCAGCCACGGCTGTCCGTGAGGGCGTTGACCACGCCTGGGTTTTCCGGTACGAACGTTAATCAGATCCGGAGTCCATCTCCCCCTGCCTCGCGCTGTCTCGCGCTGGGAATGGGGGTGTTCGGGCCGGTGGGATGGATTTTCCTTCCCGCCTCCCGGTTCGCCTTCCGATACCCATTCCGCAGAACCCGCTTCGAGGTCGTTTGCCATGGCACATAAAAAAGGTCAGGGGTCAAGTCGTAACGGTCGTGACTCCAACGCCCAGATGCGCGGCGTGAAGAAGTTCGGCGGGCAGCAGGTGCGTGCCGGCAACATCCTCGTTCGGCAGGTGGGGACGAAGTTCCATCCCGGCACCAACGTGGGGATGGGGTCCGACTACACCCTCTTCGCGCTCGTCGACGGTGTCGTTGCGTTCGACCGCGAGGGGCGTCGGGTCAACGTCCAGGTCTGATCGATCCCTTCCTTCCCCCCCAGCCCTTGAGGGGCAGGCGACACCGTGTTTGTCGACCGCGTCCATATTCAGGTAGCGGCCGGCGACGGCGGACGAGGCAGCTCGAGCTTCCGTCGGGAGAAGTACATTCCCCGCGGTGGCCCCGACGGCGGCGACGGCGGCACTGGGGGGAGTATCATCCTCTGCGCTCAGCCCGGAGTTGATTCGCTGGCGGCTCTGGCCCATCGAACGCAATGGCGCGCCGAGTCGGGCCAGTCAGGTGGCCCGAAAAACTGCAAGGGGCGATCGGCAGTCGATCTCCTGTTGCCTGTTCCCCCCGGCACGATCGTCATCGACGAGGCCTCGGGGCTGGTGTTGCGGGATCTCGCCGCGCCGGGGGATCAACTCGTCGCCGCCCAGGGGGGCGCCGGAGGCTTTGGAAATATCCATTTCAAGTCGTCGACGAACCGGGCGCCGCGGGAAACGACCCCGGGCGGAAAAGGGGAGGTCCGGCGGATTCTCCTCGAACTCAAGGTGATCGCCGATGTCGGCCTCGTCGGCAAGCCGAATGCCGGCAAGAGCACGCTCCTCTCCCGGCTCTCGCGGGCCCGCCCCGAGATCGCCGACTACGCCTTCACAACGAAGACGCCGATGCTGGGGATCGTGTCGATCTCGCGCGACCGGAGCTTCGTCCTCGCCGACCTCCCAGGCCTCATCGAGGGGGCCCACGCCGGTCATGGCCTAGGCCATGAGTTTCTCCGTCATGTCGAGCGGGCCGGGATCATCGTCCATGTCGTCGAGCCGCAGCCGATGGATGGCAGCGATCCGCTCGTCAACTACCGGGCGATCCGCGAGGAACTGGTGCTCCACGACCCACGTCTCGGGGAACGTCCGGAGATCCTCGTCGTCAGCAAGTGCGAACTCCCGGCTGCCGCCGAGGCGTGCGACACCCTCCAAGCCGCTACCGGCCGGCCGGTGATCGCCGTCAGCGCCGTGACCGGCGAAGGACTCGATCGCCTCCTGGCCGCGGTCGTGCGCGAGATGGATGGCCCCCGGAACGAACCCGCGCCGTGAGCGTGTCGGCGGAAGGTCCGCCGACGTCGGCCCGTTCCTCCCGGAGGACCGCCCTGCATGTCCCCGCCAGACGACTCCGAGGATCGCTCCGCCCGACCTCCAGAGACCGTGCTCCTCGCCGACGTGGGGAACAGCCGGATCAAGCTTGCGGCCGTCGTCGGCAATGGCGGCACTCCGAGCGGCGGCCGTGCCCTGCCGACCATCCGCCATCGCCAGGAGATCGACAACCGCGGACTCCGCACGAACCTCCTTCGCCAGTGGCTCGCGGTGGCCGCGCCGGGGCCGGCAGTGATCCTCGTCGCCAGTGTCCACGATGCGGCGGCGGCGGTTCTTGAGATGGCGCTGGCCGAGGCATCGGCGACCGGTCGGCGACCGCTCCGGCAGCGGAGGATCGGCCATGCCGACCTGCCGTGGCCGCCGGCGCTTGCCGAACCGCAGCGCGTGGGGATCGACCGGTTGGCGGCCGCGGCCGCGGCCGCGGTGGTGAAGCCGGAGGCCGAGGGGGCGATCATCGTCGATTGCGGCACCGCAGCGACGGTCGACATGGTGGCCGCCGACGGCCGTTTTCTGGGAGGAGCGATCCTCCCCGGGCCGACGCTGATGGCGCGGGCGCTGGCCCAGGGCACGAGCAAGCTCCCCGAGATCTTGGCCCTCGAGCACGCTGATCCGCCCGCGCTCCCCGGTCGGAACACCCGCGAGGCGATCGCCGCCGGCATCGGCTGGGGGATGCGCGGAGCGATCGCCGAACTGGTGGCGCGGGGGAGGCTGGTCCTCGGGCCCTCGGCCCCGGTGATCCTCACTGGGGGATGGAGCCGGGCGATCCTGCCGGCCGTGCCCGGCGCGACCGAGATGCCCGATCTCGTGCTCCTGGGGATCGCGCTGGCGGCCGAGCGGTGCTTGGCGCGTTAGCTGCCCGTGGAAAAGCCCGACAATCGTCGGTGTGGGCAGTGGGAGGGCGGTGCGATTGCAGGTAGACTAACGAACTTACGGTCCTTTCTCGGCCCCAGCCCCTCCGGATCCCGCGACGTTCCATGGTGAAATCCTCCGCTGACCCCTCCGCGGCCCCCCCGCTCGCTCCGGCTCTTGAGCGTGCCCTGGCCGCCGCGCGGATTGCGGAGGAGACCCGCGGCACCGACATCCGCATCCTCGATTTGCGGGGGGTGACGCCGATGTTCGACTACTTCGTCGTCGTCACCGGTACGAGCCGTCGGCAGATCCACTCGATGGCCGACGAGATCGAGACGGTCATGAAGCGGGAGTGGAACGACCGCAAGCGCGGCGGTGAGGGGTATGAAGAGGGGCGGTGGATCGTCCTCGACTACGGCGACGTCGTCATCCAACTTTTCGATGCCGAAGCCCGTGACTATTGGGATCTTGAGCACCTCTGGAGCGAGGCTCGTCGCGTCCCCCTGCCGTCTCTCGGAGCGGCGACGTGATGGTGGGCGACGCTGAACCCCCCCCCGCACCCGCGTCTGCCGGGACGTTCCGCGACCGGCTGCGGAACTGCTTCTCGGTAGCGCTCCACGGCCTCGCCGCCGATGGGGTCGTGGCGATCGACGCCGCGGAGATCCCCATGCTCCTCGAGCAAGTCCGGGAGACGGCCGACGCCAAGTTCGGCGACTACTCTGGCACGATGGCGATGGGGCTGGCGAAGAAGGCGGGAAAGAAACCGCGCGACCTCGCCATCGAGATCGCCCGTCGCCTGGCGGAAGCACCCGGCTATCCGGAAGCTTTCGCCCCTCCCGGTGATCCCGTCGGGCCCGGATTCATCAATGTCCGGGTGCGCGACGAGGCCCTCGCCGCTGCGGTCTCGGCCGCCTGCCGCGACGAACGCCTCGGGGTCCCCGTCGTCGCCGATCCCGACACGATCGTCATCGATTTCAGCTCGCCGAACGTCGCCAAGCCGATGCACGTCGGCCACATCCGCTCGACGGTGATCGGAGATGCGATTGCCAGGATCCTCGGCTTCCGCGGCCACCACACGATCACCGACAACCACCTCGGCGACTGGGGCACGCAATTCGGGATGATCCTCTGGGGATGGAAGCGGTTCGGCGACGAGGCCGCCTTCGCCGCCGATCCCACCGGAGAGCTGGGGCGGATCTACCGCACCGTCCGCAAACTCGCCGACGGCAAGCCGGAGGAGATCGCCGCCGATCGGTCGCTCGCGGCCCTGGCGGCGAAATACCCTGATGCCGGTCGCGAGGTTCTTCTCGAGACGGCCCGGCTCCACGAAGGGGATGCCGACAACCGGGCCCTCTGGGAGCGGTTCATGCCAGCGTGCCTGGGCGACATCGAGCGGCTTTACCGGCGTCTCGATGTCCGTTTCGATCACACCCTCGGGGAGAGCTTCTTCCAGCCGCTGTTGGCCGGCGTCGTCGCCGATCTTGAGGCAAAGGGGCTGGCCCGTGAGAGCCGCGGCGCGATGGGAATCTTCCTCGACGGCGACGACAAGCCCCCGTTCCTCATCCGCAAGGCCGACGGCGCCTTCCTCTACGCGACGACCGATCTGGCGACGATCCGCTGGCGGCTCGAGCACTGGAAGCCCGACCGGATCCTCTACGTCGTCGACCATCGGCAGGGGCAGCACTTCGACCAATTGTTCGCGACCGCAAGGCGCTGGGGCATCAACGGGGTCGACCTCGTCCATGTCGCCTTCGGCACCGTGCTCGGAGACGACGGCAAGCCGTTCAAGACCCGGGCCGGCGACACGGTGGGGCTCGAATCGCTCCTCGACGAGGGGGTGGAGCGGGCCGCAGCGGTCGCGGCCGCCGACGATTCCGTCGAGGCCGCTGAGCGGCAGCACGTCGCCGAGACGGTCGGCATCGGGGCAATCAAGTATGCCGATCTCTGCCAGAACCGGACCACCGACTACGTCTTCAGTTACGACAAGATGCTCGAACTGAAGGGGAACACCGCCGCCTACATGCAGTATGCCGTGGCCCGGGACGAGGGGGTTTTCAAGAAGGGGGGCGTCGATCGGGAGGAACTGCGCAGGCTAGCAGCGCCGATCGTGATTGCCGATCCGAAGGAGCGTGCCTTGGCCCTCGAGATCGCCCGCTTTGGCGAGGTCCTCGAGGATGTCGAGGCCGACTACCGGCCGAACGTTTTGACGGCCTGGTTGTTCGACGTGGCCTGCTGTTATTCGGCCTTCTATGACGCCCTGCCGATCCTGAAGTGCGCTGAACCGGAGCGTTCGAGCCGGCTGGCTCTGTGCGATCTGACGGGCCGGGTTCTGCGGAAGGGGCTGGAACTGCTCGGCATCGGCACCGTCCGAAAGATGTGACCGCCGCCGGTCACCGAGGAATCGTGAGATCATGAGCCGGCAATTGGCCAGCATCCGTAATATCGGCATCGTCGCCCACATCGACGCCGGCAAGACCACGCTCACCGAGCGGATGCTTTTCTACACCAAGTCGAGCCACCGCCTCGGCGACGTCGACAAGGGGACGACCGTCACCGATTTCGATCCCGAGGAGCAGGAACGCGGGATCACGATCTACTCCGCGGCCGTGAGTTTTCGCTGGCGCGATGTGACGGTGAACCTCATCGACACTCCCGGCCACGTCGATTTCACCGCCGAGGTGGAGCGATCGTTGCGCGTCCTCGACGGGGCAGTGGTCGTGTTCTCGGCACGCGAGGGGGTGGAGGCGCAGAGCGAGACGGTGTGGCGGCAGGCCGACAAATACCACGTGCCGCGGGTGGCGCTGGTCAACAAGCTCGACCGCGAGGGGGCCGACTTCTTCGGCGTCGTCAACCAGATCGAGAAGCGGCTCGGTGCCAAGCCGCTGGTGCTCCATGTGCCTCTGGGGATGGGCCCGCCGCACGTCAAGGATCCCTTCCGCGGGATCGTCGATCTCGTCGAGATGCAACTCCTCAGCTATCCGCCGCGGGACGAGGTGCTCGAGGGGGATGCCCCTGCCGAGGCCTTCACCGTGGGCCCGATCCCCGATGACGTCGCCGATCTGGCCTCCGAATGGCGCGAGCAGCTTGTTTCCACCCTCTTCGACTTCTCCGACGAGCTTGCCGAACTGGCGATGAACGAGGCGCCGATCCCCGCTGCGGTGATTCGCAAGGCAATCCGCGAGGCGACCCTCGCCCGGCGCGTTGTGCCGGTCCTTGCCGGCTCCGCCCTCGACTGCATCGGTGTCCAGCCGGTGCTCGACGCGGTCGCCTTCTATCTCCCCAGTCCCCTCGATGTGCCTCCGGTCGAGGGCCTCGACCCGTCGAAGAAGACCCCCGTCACGGTCCAGCGCAAGGCCGATCCGGCGGCGCCCTTCTGCGGGCTCGTGTTCAAGATCCTTGCCGAGAAGCATGGCGACCTGTACTTCGTCCGCATCTATTCCGGCACGCTCAAGGCGGGGAGCCGGATGTGGAATCCGCTCCGGCAGAAGAAGGAGAACATCGCCCAGTTGTGGGCTGTGCAGGCCGACCGCCGCGAGCAGATCGAGAAGTGCGAGGCGGGGGACATCGTCGGGGTCATCGGCCCGCGCAACAGCATCACAGGCGACACGCTGTGCGATGTCGACGCGCCGGTGATCCTCGAATCGATCGAGTTCCCGGAGACGGTGATCTCGATGGCCATCGAACCGGAAACGAGCCTCGAGCGGAAGAAGCTCTCCGAGGTCCTCGAGATGATGAAGCGGCAGGATCCGACGTTCCGGGCCAGCGAGAGCGAGGAGACGGGGCAGACGCTCATCTCCGGCATGGGCGAGCTCCACCTCGAGGTCATCCGCCACAGGCTCCAGCGCGACTTCAACCTCAAGTGCCGCGTCCACAAGCCGCGCGTCAGTTACAAGGAGACGCTCCGCAGCGCCGCCACGGTCGTCGGACAATCGAACCGCCAGGTGGCCGGGCAGACGCTCGTCGCCACCGTCACGATCCGGGCCGAGCCGACCGACGACCAATTGGGCGTCACCGTCGAGCAGGGGTGGTACCCAGAAAACGAGGCCCTCGCCGACATCGCCGCGGCGATGACGCTGGCGGTGCGGGAGAGCGCCGAGCGCGGGGGGCTGAAGGGCTGCCCGCTGTGGGGCGTGCGGATCGTCGTCCTCCAGAGCCCGATCCCCGAGCCGCCGCCGGGGGATGTCGCGATCCGGATCGCGGCCGCCGACGCCGTCGACAAGCTCCTCGCCGCCGCCGGATCGGTGCTGCTGGAGCCGGTGATGCGGGTTGAGGTGAGCGTGCCGGAGGAGCATCTCGGCGACGTCATCAACGATCTCCAACAGCGGCGGGCGATCATCACGGCAACGGAAATCCGCGCCGGCGTGACGGTGCTGACGGCGGAAGCCCCACTGGCGAGCATGTTCGGCTATTCCGCGGCGGTCCGCAGTGTCAGCCAGGGACGGGCGAGCTTCACCATGGCCCCGCTCAAGTACGGCCCCGCCCCCGCGGAAACAGCCGACGCCTTCGTGTGACCCGCCGAGCGGTCCGTTCGACCTCCGCGGCAAAGCGTCGCCCGCGGTCACTCGCCGCTGCGTCGCGCAGCCCGGAGAAGGGAGCGGACATAATGGATCGCGGCGTGGTCGGCCAGATCGCGGACAACCACGCGTCCGAGCGCGTCGCTCCGAACGATTTCGGCGAACAGTCGCTCCCTGGCGGCCCGGAATGACGCCTGATCGCCGCGCAGAAGCGATCCGGAGAGGCTGGCGAGTGCCTCGAGCAGCGCCGTGCCATCGCCTCGCAGACCGCTGATGCCGAGGGCTTCGCGGTAGTCGCTGCGGGCCTGCCGCTGATCGGCGGAGATGCTCTCCAGGCGCGGATCGACATGCAGATCCCCATGCCGGTCGAGGTAGACCAGTGGCCCGGGGTGGACGAAGGGGTGGTCCCAGCCCCTCCCCTCGGCGATCCGGGCCACCGTTCCGGCCGCCAGGCGTGCCGCCTGCCGCAGCGCCCCCTGCGACGCCACGGCAAGCCAACCCTCGGGCGGTGCGAGGTTTTCGAGCAGTCCGTCGGCGAGGTCCTCGAGGTCGGCTGCGGTGAAGTGGGCCGGAGGCACGCGCGGGACGAGGTCGCAGCAGTGCACGTAGCGCCGCCCCGGTTGCCTGGAGCGGAGGCGGAGCGAGTCGGTGCCGACGCGCGGCGCGCCGAAGGTGACCAGCTCCGCCGCCGGGAAGTCGGTGGCACAGAGCGTCGCCAACGCCCCGCCGAGGCTGTGGCCGGTGGCGATCGTGCGGCCGGAGGGTGCGAGCAGCCACTCCTCGAGAGGATCACGGAGCTCGTCGAAGGTCCGGCCGTAGCCACGGTGGACGACGATCCCCGGGCGCCACTCGACCGGATCGACGAGGAGATTCGCGAGGAGATCGTCGAGGTTTCCCGTCTCGGTGCCGCGAAAGACGGCGAACAACGTGCCGTCCCGTGGATCGCGGCACACGAAGCCGTCGGCGGCGGCCCGCACGGAGAACAGCCGCCGGCTCTCGAGGGTTGCCAGGTGCTCGAAGCCGATACGGCGCAGTTCCGTCTCGATCCGCGGGGGCGGCGCGTAAGCCAATCGCGACAGTTCGGCACAGATCAGATCGGCGCCGTGGCCGCCGGAATTGGTGGGGTACCACTCGAAGAACGGACCGTCGGCGGCCGGAAAGAAAAGTTCACCGCCGCGGGTGGTGGGATTTTTCGCCATCGTGGAACCGGCCCTCAGTCGATCTGCGTGCCGCCGTCGCCGCGCACCACCGCCAGGAGGAATCCGTCGTGGCCCTTGGCGTCAATCGTCTGGAGTGCCGTGGCGGCGAGGTCGGGCCGGGCGGCGATCCACTCCAGCATTCGGCGGATCCCCTGCACGCCCGCATCGGGGCAGTCGACGTCGGCCACACGCCCCTCGCGGACGACGTTGTCGACGACGATCACGGTGCCGGGCCGGGAGAGCGTCAAGGCGCGTTGGACGTAGTCGCGCGAGCGCTCCTTGTCGGCGTCGATGAAGACGAGGTCGAAGGGGGGCTCTCCCCGGGCGATCGCCGCGTCGAGCCAATCGAGCGCCGCCCCCGTGACAACCTCGACGGAGTCGCCGAGGCCGATGTCCGCGAGCGACCGCCTGGCGAGGTCGGCCCGGCCGGCATCGAGTTCGAGCGACACGATCCTCCCGCCGGGCGCGAGGCCGCGTGCGAGCCAGATTGCGCCTGATCCGCCGAGGGTGCCGATCTCGAGGACCCGCTTCGCGCCGAGGGCGACGCCGAGCACCGAGAGCAGCCGGCCGAGCGGCTTGGCCACCGCTATCGCCGGCAGGCCGGCGGCGACGCTCGCCCGCTCGATCGAATCGAGGGCCGGGTCGGCGGGAAGGAGAAAGCGGCCGAGCGCCTCCTCCACTCCGGCGGCGGAACGAAAAAGGGGCACTGTAGAAGGCGGCGAGTCGTTCATGGGCGGGGTGTCGGCCGGGTGGGCGGAGCGTTACACCGATTTCTTGAGCGGCAGGGCCCGTGTCGAGCCGGTCGTGATCCCGCCGTCGACCAGCAGCGTCTGCCCGGTCACGTAGGCACTTGCCGCGGAGGCGAGGAAGACGACGGCGCCGTCGAGATCTTCCGCCTTCCCCGGGCGTTTGAGAGGGATCCGTTCGGTAAGGTAGCCGACCCATTCCTCGTCGCGGTACATCACGTCGTTCTGAGCGGTGCGGAACCACCCCGGTGCCAGGCAGTTGACCGTGATCCCGTGCGGCCCGAGGTCGTCGGCGAGGCTCATCGTCATCTGCTTCACACCGCCCCGACTCGCCGAATAGGGGGTCAGCCCGGCGTAGCCGAAGACGCTCGTCACGCTCCCGATGTTGATGATTCGCCCCTGTTTCCGCGGGATCATGTGCCGGGCCAGCGCCTGAGCCATGAAAAAGGTGCCGCGGAGGTTCGTGTCGAGGATCGTGTTCCAGTCGTCCCAGGTCACCTCCACGGCCGGCTTACGGATGTTGCAGCCGGCGTTGTTGAGGAGGATGTCGATCGCGCCTGCGGCTTCGATCGCGGCCGCCGCGCAGTCGCGAATGCTCGATTCGCTGCGGAGGTCGAGGGGCAGCGGCGTGACCCGGTGGCCGTGGGCTTCGAGGGCGGCCCGGGGGGGGGCGAGATCCTCGACCTTCCGGGCGGTGATGACCAGATCGGCGCCGGCCCGCGCGAGGGCTCCGGCCATTTGCAGTCCGAGGCCGCGGCTGGCGCCGGTGACAAGTGCCGTGCGGCCGGTGAGATCAAATAGTGCTGGGCCGGTGGGAATCGCGGAGGACATCAAACGGTTCCTGATGTGGCGGTGGAGAGGATCAGGGGGTGAGCACGACCTTCACGAGGCCCGGTTCGCGGTCGTGGAGGCGGTGGAACCATTCGACCCCTTCCGACAACGGCGCGACCTTGCTGACGAAGCATGACAGGTCGACCTTCCCTTCGGCGACCAACCGGATCGCCTCAGGGTAGCTTCCGGCCGACGAACAGGATCCCTGGAGCCGCAGTTGCCGCGTGACAACCATCTGCAGCGGCATCTCGATCTGCGGGGAAACATTCCCGACGAGCACCACCGTGCCCCCCCGCGTGCAGGCCTCAATCGCCGTCCGCACCGGCGCCGTGGCTCCGACCGCCTCAAAGACGACGTCAGCGCCGTCGGTGTCGGGTGTCGACGTTCCGAAGCGGGCCGCCCTCCCACCGGCGTCATCCCCGGCCACGATCGTCTCGGTCGCGCCGAGCGAACGGGCCTGACCGAGCCGCCCCTCGTCGAGATCGATCGCAGCGATTCTCGGCACGCCGTAGGCCCGTAGCGAGGCGACGCAGGCTAAGCCGATCGGGCCAGCGCCGACGACCACGGCCGAGCGGGTCTCGGGACCGACGCCCGCGAGGTGAACGGCATGAAGGGCGATCGTGAGGGGCTCGAGGAGTGACGCCGCGATGAAGTCGAGGCTGTCGGGGATCGGATAGGCCACCCGGCGGGGCACCACCACCTGCTCGGCAAAGCAGCCATATCGACGGTACGGACCGCAGGAGACACCGAGCACCTGCCGCTCGGTGCAGAGGTTTTCCCGGCCCGCCAAGCAGTGGGTGCACTGCCCGCAGAACACGGTTGAGTCGAGCGCGACCCGGGTGCCGATCGCTAGGTCATCGACCCCTGCCCCCACAGCGTCGACCGTGCCGGCTGCCTCGTGCCCCATCACCAGGGGGGGGATGCGCCGCCCCGTCGAACCGGTAAAGCCATGAACGTCACTTCCGCAGATACCACAGGCTGCAATCCGGATGCGAACCTCCCCAGGACCGGGCGTGGGGGCGTCGATGTCGGTGAAGGTGAGCTCACCGGGTGACGTCAGAAGCAACGCTTTCATGGGGGCTTTCCCAAATTGGGGGATGGCGTGGGGCTGGAGTCGAGAAAAAAGCCGTGCGGACGAACGACCGGAAAAGGTCAACGCCGCCAGTGCGGCGGAAAGTCAGGGTATCCCGCCAGCCGATGAAACCAAGCCCGTCGCTCGGAGACAGGCCCGTCGCCCAGAGACAGCCCCAGCAAAGCCAACCAACACCTTACCCGGGGGATAACGAATCACGGGAATGAAAAGACGAATCCCCCCCGCACGACCCGTGGACGCCCCAGTGGGGGAGGAAAAGGAGCGGCCACAATGGTCAGAGCCTCGGGGAAAGAGCCTTCAGAATAGCTCGAATTCAGTCGAAATACCGATTTCCGAGGCTCGATGAAGGGGGCGTGTTGACAGCGTCCTCCCCCATCCATACATTTGCCTCTTCGATCCCACAGCGACGCCCGCGGCCTCCAAAGGCTGCCGAAGGCCGTCGCAGCCTGCACCTCCAACCAAGAATCATCCGGAGGGGCGGCATCGTTTCCACCGGCTTCCCGGGGCTCAATGCTCTTTGGAGGGGCTGGGCTGGAGCGCTGGAGGGCGTCGTGGAGATCGAATCAGGAGAGTTTCGTTCGGTGTTCGGTGTTGTTGGCGTGGCCGCTGTTTGTAGGGCAGGCTTGTCGACGGCAAAAACATCGCGGTCGGGTGTGGTGACTGGTGCGGCAGCGACAGGCAGCGCGGTTCGATAGTTCAGAACCAGTGGAGTAAACCGTGGCAGGGCCGAACCAAGAAATTATTCGCATTCGTATGGAGGCTTACGATCACAGCGTGCTCGATCAGAGTGCCGCTGAGATCGTCGATACCGCCAAGCGCACCAATTCCGAGGTCCATGGCCCGATTCCGCTGCCGACGCGGATCGAGCGTTACACGGTCCTCTCTAGTCCCCATGTCGACAAGAAGGCCCGTCAGCAGTACGAGATCCGCACTCACAAGCGTGTCATCGACATCGTGCAGGCGACGGCTAAGACGATCGAGGCGCTCAATAAGTTGAGTTTGCCGGCGGGCGTAGACATCAAAATTAAGGCTTCTTCGCGGTGATCTGAGGGGTGGTCGGCGGGGGTTCCTGTCGACGGCCGGGTGGTTGTTTTCAGCGTTTTTTCAACACTTTCAGGAGCGTCCGACACGGCATGCTTGGAAGGCGTTGTGGGTAAGGCCTAGTGGCCCTCTCCTCGCGGAGGGGGTGATCGGGTGCTCCCGCAGCCAGCGACTTCGAGCGTGATCTAGAGGCGACCCCGGCTTCCCGCATGGCGTGGGGTGGGGCGTTTCGACGGCGTACAACATGGCTGCTCAAGAAACGACCGGTGCCGCTGCATCCGCTGGTGTCGCCGCATTCGCGGGGATTGCCGCATCGGCGGGGAGGAAGTTCTCCCGTGGAACTCGGGTTAAGGCCGAGCGTCCCGCCCCCAAGGGGTTGTTGGGGCGCAAGGTGGGGATGACGCAGGTGTTCGATGCCGACGGCACCGTGGTGCCGGTCACTGTTATCGAAGCCGGGCCGTGCAAGGTTCTTCGCCTCCGCTCGCTCGAGCGTGACGGCTACTCGGCCGTTCAGGTCGGGTTTCTCGATAAGCCGCGTCGGCTTGCCAGTCGCTCGGTGCGCGGGCAGGTTGCCAATCTCGAGAGCAAGCGCAGTCAAAGAAAGGCGCAGGCTGGGGTTGTTTCGCTCCCGAAGCCAGACTGCGAGCCGAAGCGGTTTGTGCGCGAGTTTCGCGGCACAGTCGAGGGGCTCCAGATCGGTCAGGATCTCTCCGTTGACGTCTTTGAGGGTGTGGTCCGGGTCGATGTGACCGGCACCACCAAAGGGCGTGGTACAGCGGGCGTCATGAAGCGGCACGGCTTTAAGGGGCAGAGGGCTTCGCACGGCGTCAAGAAGGTGCACCGTCATCAGGGCGGTACGGGTATGAACACCTCCCCGGGTCGTGTTTTCAAGGGCAAGCGGATGGCCGGCCGGTTCGGGAACGAGCGGTCGACGATGCGGAATCTGAAGGTCGTCCGGCTCGATAAGGAGAACAATCTTCTCCTTGTTCGTGGCGCCGTCCCCGGCCCGAATGGGGCGATGGTGGTCGTGCAGCAGACGAATCTGATCAAGAAGGTTGCCGGTCCTGGTGCGCCGGTTTCCAAGAAGAAGGCAG
>JBAWVV010000052.1:0-16209 GCA_037147115.1 Planctomycetia bacterium
CGCTTTCGCTCCGCCACACGAGCCCCCCGACCGGCGCCCCCGCGCCGCGCGGGGGAAGGAGTGTCGCATCCTCCGGGAGCGTCGCCTTGACAATCAATTCAGCCGACGGCTCGAGCTGGGTCGTACGGGCGTCGCTGGTCGCTCCCTCGAGCCAGGCCGACGGCAGATCGAAGACGCCGACCGGGTCCACCAACGGCATCAGGAAGGTCGCCCCGAAGGCGATCCGGCCCCGACGGGGATTCGCCACCTCGACAAGAAACCTCCCCCCACCGAGCGCCGTCGGGATGAATCCAGGCTCGGTGAGGGCGAAAGCCCCGAGGCGCGGATCGGCACGGAGGACGAGGCTGCGGACGATCTGATCGCCGGGGTCAATCGCGTAGGTCGCCGTCAGTCGACAGCCACCGTCGGCCCAGGCGAGGTCGTTGCGACTCTCCGCCATCGGGATGGCGTCGACGATCCGCGTTCCGCCATCCCCCGCCCAGGCGAGGCGGACGCGCGTCGCGCGGCTGACATCGAATTCGCTCGCCGCCCGCTTGCCATCCGCGGGGCGGCGGACGCGTCGAGGGAGACCGTCGGCAGCGAGCGCATCGACCTGGAGCACCGACGCGTCGCCGCGCGCTCCGGGAAGGGGGCCCTCGACGATCAACTCAGCGCGAGGGGCGAAGGGGATCGCGACGATCGCGCTGTCGACCTCGCCGGCGCGAGTCGGCCGGACGACCACGCCGACCTCGAGCCGGTGCCGGCCGGCATGGGCGAAGCCGACGCCGAGCCGACGGCCATCGCTGTCGGGCGTCGGCACAACCGTCTGGCCATCGACGCGCGGCCCGGCCTCGTCCCAGCGGGCCCCGTCCTCCTGGAGGAGCGTGATCAGCCCGCCGGCGTCGGCATCGAGGTCGACGTCGAGCGTCCAGGCCCCGTCGGCTCCGGGGCGTGCGCAGAGGCGGACGGCATGGATGCGGACCCCGAAGGCCGCCCTCCGCCCGAGGGCTGCCGAAAGGGCCCGGTAGAGCGGCTCGGGAACGAGGGCCGTATCGCCGCGCTCGTTAGAGGGGTTCACTCCCTCATCAGAGCGCAGCCCCCCAACGATAAACACCGGTAGCGACTCCTCCGCCGTGGAGGAGTCGGCCGGCGGCGGCGCCGGGCCGGTGGGGAGCGGTTGCCGGGCGGCGGCGGTAGCAGGCGCCAGGAGCAGTGCCACCAGAAAGATGGGGAGCGTGCCGCGCCACCGGCCGACGGCCTGCCGGAGGAGCGCGGCGACCGCCAGCCCCCACAGGCCGGCGCGGGCCAAGCCGTCGAGCGGCAGCGGCACCCACAAGCCCGCGACGGCGAGAGCGACCGCCACGACCAGTCGCCTGACGCGACTGGCGGTGCAAAATCCGAGGGTCGCGAAGGCGAGACAGACCAGCAACGCCCCCCCCCACAGCCAGCGCGAGTGGACCAGACGAACGCTCACCCCGGCACTGCGCCCGGCGCGCTGCACGAGGACCCGCTCGCGGAAGCCAGCGTCGATCGTTCCCTGCCGGCTCCGTGAGGGCGCGACCTCGGCCCCGGGGCTCGATCGGCCCCGGATCGTCACGGGGAGGAGGCGCTCGAGCCAACCGGTACGGGCAGCGCCAACCTCACGGAACCCGATCGGCAGTGTGACGATGTCGACGCCGTCGGGCAGCAGCACCTGCCAGATCCTCTCGAGCACCGGGACATCGATCCCGGCACCGGCGAGCGGAACATTCCAGGCGAAAGGGGAGGGGGCGGCCGAGGTCTCGGAGCGGACCACGAGCCGAATGAAGCGCCGGTCCGCCGGGAGATCAACCCGCCATGCCCCCGTGATCGCATCGGGCACCACCGTCGCTGGCACGCCGTCGATCACCACGCCCCGCGCCAACACTCCCGCCGGTGGGGTGACGGCCACCCCCGTCCGGCCATGGTTCTCGATGTCGAAGCGGGTCTCGTACTCGGTCACGCCGGTCGGATGGCACCAGCAGGTCGTCCCCTCATTCCACACCCAGGCCCGGGCCTCGTCATCACGATCGCGCCCCCCGGGCACGATCTCGGCCGCGGGCGTGACCGCCGGTGAGCGGTCGGTCGGCGGGGTGAAAGCGAACTCGGCGAGCGTTCCCTTCGGCAGGTCGTCGTCCCTCGATCGTCCGGCCGGAGGCATCTCCTCGAGGCGGCGGTTGACGATCTGTGGCCGACGACGGCTGGCGTTGACGATCACCACGCCCCCCTGCTGGGGATCGCTGCCGTCAACCCACGCCAACGGGACCGCCACAGGACCGCCGAAGGGGATGGCGCGTGCGGCCCGGATCCGCACGTTGCCGCGGACCGGGGGTTGGAGTTCGACGAGCCACGACTCCCCCTCGTCGATGCTCCCCCCGCCCTCGCCACGACGATCAATCCGCCGCACGGCCAGGGTCCCGCTGGCGGGGGGAAGGAGCGACCACTCGAGGAGGTCGTCGGTCGGCTCGGAAAAATGGACGACCACCGCATCGAGCGCCGAGGCTCCCGGGGTGCAGGAGAAGGTGAACGATTCGGTGATCCGGTCGTCGAGGACCGTGAGCCGCACCCGGGTGTCGGCCTCGACCGGGGGCCGGCGCTCGAGCAGGCTGGCCGGAGCCGTCATCGCCCCGTCCTCGATCGGAATCCAGGCCCGGATGGCGGCCTTGGCCGTCAGCAACGCCAACCGCTCCGGCGGCGCCGCCGGCGGTGGTGCCGGGGGATCGAGTTCGATCGTCGTCTCCGGCGGTGAGGTGAGGGCGAGGACGGCCTGGCCCGCGGTCTCCCCGTCGAGGCGGAGCATGTCCATCTCGGCGCCGGTGAACGGCACCTCGGTGGTGATCCCGGCGCGATGACCGGCGATCGCGAGCGTGAATCCCCGCTGCGGGGTCGCGGCGGTAGGAAAACCGATCCGCAGTGAGTCTCCGCGCAGGTCACGCACCATCCGCCAGTCGAGCGAGGCGCTCGCCGACGTCCGCTCGACGCCGATGCCACGCCACTCGAGAGCCTCGACGGAATCGATGAACCACCCCGGCGCGACCCGGCCGGTGACCTCGAACGCCTCACCCCTGCGGACGCGGAGATCGCACGCAGCGCGCCCCGTGACGACCGCCGGGCCGATGTCGACGGTGGTCACCCGGGCGACGTCGAGCTCCGCCCCCCGTGACGCCACGCCGACCCGCACCCGGGCCTGCGGGGCCTGCACCTCAAACAACACCCGCGCCCGTTCCCCCGCCGGCTCCGTGCCGGCCACGATCGGCCAGGCGACGATCTTTTCCTCCGCCACCGGCAGGCACGACTCGGCACCGATGTCGACCAGCGCTAGCCCAGGATCGCAGTCGACCACGATCCCGCCGCCGGCCCACTCGGCCGCGATCGGCCACATCAGCGGCAGCCACCCGTCGCCCGACTCCGCCGGCTTTTCCCCCCCCTCACCGCGCACCGGCAACGGGGCGACTGCGGTGATCGTCACCGGCGCCATGGTGCCGAGGGATGCGGCGGGGAGGCGGACCGCCGTCGTTCCCGCCACGGCTCCCGGGCCGATGTCGGCAGGACGGACCCCGGCCCGGGGAAGGGTGATGGTCGCCGACTCTGGCGACAGACGCGGATCGGCGTCAACTGCCAGCAGCGCCGTCCGCCACGGCGCCGTCGGCACGAACACGGCGGTGACCCGCATCTCCCCACGCCCGATGGCGGCCCGTTGCCAGCAGCCGAACTGCTGCGGCGACTCCTTTGCCGTCAGCGGTGTGAAGGCGAGGGCCGCGAGGGGCCCGACGTCGATCCGCCAGATCCCCTCCCCGGCGGGCCCGACGTCGGGCCCACCCACGACCTGCACCGCACCGACCTCTCCTTCGATCAGCGGCGACGATCCCGCCGGGAGCCCGAGGTCGACGTGCGTCCGCAGCGCGGGGATGAGCGGCACGACGAACCTGCTCCCCTCCTCCGGTGGTGGCAGCTCCCACTCGAAGCGGTAGCGCCCCGGACGCGATGCCATGCAGCCAAGCCCCTTCACCCCGCCATGAAGGGTCACCTCGCCGCCGGCATCGTCCCCCTGCCAGGCACCCCGGAGGACCGGCACCATCCCCAGGGAGATCGCGGCGGGAAGATCGTCGGCCGTCAGGTCGATCGTCGAGGTGCCGAGCAAGCGACCGTCCGGGGCGAGCGTGACGCCGCAGGTCGCCTCCCTGACGACGCTGGCGGATCGGTGGTCGGAATGCAGCGCGTTGGTCACCGCGGGATCCCCCTCGGTGGCCGCCAGGGCCGCTTCGAACTCCTCGAGAGGGACCGGCACCAACCGGTGCCCTCCGAGGGGCACGTCCCCGAGCCTCCCCGCCGGAACCCGGACGCGGTGGAACGGCATCGTTGCCGCGGGCGAAGCGCCGGAGGAGGGAGCCGTAGGGGGCGGAGGCTCGGCGGCCGCGCTGGGGATCGTCAGCGCCGCAAGCGCCATCCACAGTCCGACGCCGCGGGGGCGGATCATGGCAACACCCTTCCCGGCGACTCCGTCCGGACCCCCGACGGCGGGGCGAGATTGACGATCAGCGATGGGTTGCCAGCAAACCGCGTTGAGTCGTCGAGGGGGAGGGGCCGCGGCGGCGCGACCGTCGCGCCCACTTCTCCAGCGCCCCGGCGCAGAAGGGCCGCAAGGAACGACAGCAGGCATGCCGGGATCGCCGCCTGGACGACGAGCGGGGCGATGGCAGGGAACGCCACCGCCGCCAGCGTTGCCGGCAACGCCAGCGCAAAGACCGCCGGCACCCGGCGCCAGGCGGGGCGGTAGACCATCGTCAGCCCGAGCGCCAGGAGGGGGCCCGAGACGAGGAGCACAAGGAGCCAGGTGGGGAGGAGCCAGACGGTGCCCGAGCCGGGCGATCCGGTCCCGGCGAACACCACCCGCCCCGACACGACCGGCGGCTCCTGAGGGACGTTCGATCGTGCCGGGTCACCCCCCCCTATCGGGTCGGCCACCGCGGACCGCGGCACCGCCGACCGAACCGCCCCCGACACCCAATCGGCGAGGACCCCACGCGACACGATCGACGCCCGCTTCAGCCCCAGCGCGCCCCACTCCCAGCGCTGCTGCGACGTCCACTGGGCCGGGCCGGCGAGGAGGTGTTCGTCATCGTCGAGGATCAGATCCCAGAAAAACCGGCGCTGGAGTGTTCCCTCGGCGAACCGCGGCGCCTCGAGGAGGAGCGGACCGACCACCCCTCCGACGAGCCACGCCGATCCACCCCCTTCGGCAGCGCTCCGCGGTCGCGACATCCCGATCGTCACGAGCACCGAAGCGCGACCCGCGCCCGATCCCGGGCCGCGCGGCATGTCGATCGTCATGGCGCCGTCGGGTCGGACCGCCCCGACGATCGGCCGTCCGTCGAGACGGACCTCCACGGCTGCGGCATCGGGTTTCCCGTCACGCACCGGCAGACTGGTCGGGGGGAGCACGAGCACCAGCCTCCGGCCGGTGGTGGTGACGGCGTAGCGGAATCGATCCTCGCGACGATCGGCGAGGAGCCGCGTCTCCAGCCACGCCGCCTCGACGACGGTGTCGCCGCTGCCGTTCCCCAGTTGCGGAGAGAACGTCAGTGGCACCGATTCCTGGATCCGGGTCGCCACCCAGGTCCGCTCGGCCGCCGACAGGTTCGCCGCCGCGTCCCGTTTCCAGACGTCGCCGCGGACATCGACGACGGCGCTGTCGTCGGTCACGAGCGTGAACGACTGCCGCCCGATCCGCGCCCCACGAGGGAGAACCAGCGGCCATTCCGACACCTCGCCGTCTCCCTCCGGCCGTGGCGTTGGCACGGTCCACCGCAGAACGACCTCCCCTGCCCCCAGGAGCGGCACGGCCAGGAGCGTGCGCAGCGGCGTGCCCTCCACGCCGGGCGACGCCGGATCGCCGTTGGGAAGTTCGAAGGGGGAGAGGAGCTGCGCTCCCTGCCGGATCTCGAACGTCCCCGTCGCGGAGACGGCGGCGGGGAGGACAACATCGATCGATTCGAGGGGGAGATGGGCGACGTCGAGCCGGAACGTCTCCTCGACGACGGTCTGGCGCTCGCCGACGGTGGCGCGGACGTCGAGCGCCACCTCAACGCGGCGCGGCAACGATCGACGCGTCGCCTGAAACTCCCCCACCGCGCCGTCGAGCCGGTAGACGAGTTGCCCCCGGTCTCCGTCGCTGCGCCGCGAAGCCGGCACGACCTGGCGCACCAATCCGCGGATCCTCTCGCTGTCGGGGAGGACCTCGATGTCGGCATCAGCGACCACGGTCACCGTCGCCGGGCCGACGAGGTCGGCGCGCGGCTGCGGCATCGTCCAGGAGAGGCGGTCGCCCGACCGGTCGACGGGGAGGGCGGCCCGCAGTTCGACGACGGCATCACCGACGAGCGGTTGGAGGAACGGGATCACGATCTCCCCGTCGCGCGACGCGACCGCGGCGGCATCGACGAGGGTCGCGGGGGAGACCTCGTCAATCGTCCAATCCTCGAGGCCCAGCGACAGCCGCGTCACCGGCGCGCCCCGGACGGAGACGCGGAACTTGGCCTCGAGGACAACGCGGGCAGCGCCGATCGAATAGCGGTATTCCGGTTCGACGACGACCCGGCTGCTGCGGGGGCGGACCCGCATCGGCAGGCTCGCCGGCTGAGCGTCGTGGGCGAAGGCGGCGACGAACCCGGGCTGTCGGGCGGCCGGTGCCGGATCGACGCGCCGATTGGCGCCAGGGTCGTCCCAATCGAGCTGCCATTCCCCTGCGACCACCAGCGCCGTCCGTCCCCGCTGTCTCCAGCCGGGCACCCCCTCGACGACGAAGCCGAGTGGATCCAACGGCGTGCGGCCGGAGGGATCGACCGGGCGCTCGCATTCGAGATCGATCACGGCCACTCCATCCCCCCTCCTGACCAACTGCACCTCGATCGTCGCCGGGCCCTCGCCTCCTGCGCCGGTCTCGTCGGCGGCATGAACCCGGGAAGCCGGCTCGCGGACACCGACGAGCGTGCAGCGCGGAGGGAGCGTCAACCGCACCGACCCTTGCTCCGCCGGCAGCCCCTCGATCCGGACCGTCGCGTCGATCACGGCAACACGGCCATCGATCCGCACGAGGCTTTCCACGTTGACCTGCGGCAGAACGCCGGCCCCCGCCGCCGTGGGTCCGCGTCCCGCGATCCGGAATCTCGTCTCCCCGCCGATCCCTTCGCAAACGACGCGGCTCCCGCCCCCCTCGTCGGGCTCGACGCGCGGAGGGAGGCCGACGGGCTGGACGGTTACCACCGGCTCCGCCCGCGGGGTGCGGATCACGCACCGGGACGTCGTCGCGACGGGCAGATCGAGGAGGAACGTCTCGCGATCGGCGAGCGCTTCGAGGGCCACGACACCGTTCATGGTCACCGTGTGCCGATCGTCGCGGCTCCCCGACACCCACCCGCGGTAGCCGTTGGCGACGGCCTCGCGAGCGGGGCGCGGGCCCTCGAGGAGGAATCTCCCCGGCCCATCGACCCGCGGATCGGCGGAGAGGATCAACCCACCAAGCCGCAACGGGATGTCGACCCAGCCGTCGCGCAGTTGGCGGATCCCGAGGGTGATCTCAACGCCACAGCCATCGCCCCCATCGCCCCCATCGCGGGGGTCGGGACGGGCCTCGACGACGAGGCTCTCGATGACGAAGGAGGGGGGCCTGGGCACGCCGGGCAGACGGTCGCGCAACCCGAGCAATTCGAGAAAGTCGCGGTACTGGAAGCCGGGCACGGGGACCAGGCGGCCCCCGTCGTCGGGCAGATAGAAGATCTCCGGGGGCTGCTCGACAGGGCGCGGTCTTTCGCTCTCTGCGCGCGCCGTCTTGACGCTCTCCCCCCGGGGCGGCGCCGTCGCGGGGACACCCGGGCCGGGCCCGCCGCCAACTGGCCCGCCGCTAACTGGCCCGCCGCCAAGGGGGCCGGGGATCGAAGGGACGGCGTTCCCCCCCACAGCGGGCGGCTCCGCCTGTGGGCGTCCCCAGGCAAGCGTCCCCCAGGCGGTCGCCAGCAACAACAACAGGAGGCGCACGACCAGGGGATGGGGCGCGGTGATGGATCGCTTCCGCCTCGTCATCACCACCCCGGGGGTTTTCGGTCCACGGCTCGGTCGAACGTCATCGAGGGCCTCTCCCCTCGACACTAGCTTCCCGCACTCACGGCCGCACGCCGCGCCTCGGGGAAGCGACGGCGCCCGACAGCCCGACGCGCGCGATACAACACGACCGATCGGCACGACCGGCACCACCGACACACCGGGTCACCGCGGCCCGGTCTCGTTCCCGTCGCGCCACCGGGGCAGAACGCGCTGGAGTTCGCTGAGGAGCCGCGGCGTGGCGGCACTGATGAACGCGGGGGTGTCGAGGACGAGCTCCGGTCCGGCGGCGAACGGGCCGATGCAGCCCCCGGCCTCGCGGACGAGGAGGAGCCCGGCGGCGACGTCCCACGACTTGATGCTCCGCACCCAGAAGGCGTCGAATCGCCCGCAGGCGACGTAGGCGAGATTGATGGCCGACGAGCCGCTCCGGCGGATCGCCAGCGCCTCGGGGACGACGGCGAGAAAATCCTGGACGGCGGGGGATGTGCCGTCGACCTGGGGGGGGAAGCTCACCGCCACCACGGCCTCGCCGAGGTCGGCGGTCGCCGCGGCGGCGATCCGCTTCCCGTTGAGCCACGCGCCCCCTCCGGCACGGGCGGTGAAGCATTCGTCACGGACTGGATCGTAGATCGCCCCGACAAGAAGCTCGTCGCCACGCGCCAGGGCCACCGACGTGCAGTAGGCGGGGATCCCCCTGACATAGTTGGTGGTGCCATCGAGCGGATCGACGATCCAGCGGTGTTCGCCGGCAGATCTGGTCTGCTCCTCCGGGGTCGACTCCTCGCCGACGAATCCGTGGTGGGGAAACGCCCCGAGCACGATCCGCTGAACCTCGGCCTGCGCCGCCACGTCGGCCTCGGTGACGTAGTCGCGCGGTCCCTTCGACGTGACCGCGAACCGGCCCACCCAGTCCTGGAGCACGCCCCCTCCGGCACGGGCAGCGGCTTCACAGACGGCGAGCGGATCGGACATCGGCGGAGACTCCTCGACAGACGCAACGCGGGGGGCTTTCGGGCACCGCGGTCGCCTCTGCCCCTCAACCCTACCAGACCGCCACGGAAGCGCGCCAGGAGACGCGCCACGATCGCTCGGCCAGCGACGAGCCGGGCGTTTTTTTCCCGCGTGCCGGTCGGGGGTCGCCGCGGGTCGAACCGGCGAGCTCCCATGGAGGACTTCCCGCACCGCCGGCTACACTCGTCGGTGGGTCGCGGTTTCCCCCCTGCGCGGTCCCTGCCCCAGCTCCATCGCCTCTCCGCCGAGGGTTCCCATGTCGCGATCGGCTTCCGTGTCGCCCCACTCCACCGCCGGCCGCGATCACGGCGTTGCCGGCTGGGTGCTCGCGGGGGGGCAGGCGCACGATCGCGCCGCTCACGCCGTCCTCGATCTGACGGCCCCCGCTTCAGGACTCGTCACCCCGGCGGGGGATCGGTTGCTCGGATTCGATGTCGGGGAGGGGTGGCCGCCGATCGATGCCTGGGTGCGCGGCGACGACATCTCTGCCATTTGGGAGCCGGGGGATGACCGCGGCCTCCGCGCCACCGGGCTGTGGCGTGCCCATCCCACCGACGCTGGGCTGGCTGCCTGGGAGCTCGTCGCCTCGGCGACGACGCGGCAACTGCAAGCCGACGCCACGCTGGCAGTCAGCTCCGTGGTTGCGGCGGCCGAGATCCTGTCGGCCGCCTGGCACCCCGGGGCGTCTCCCGTCTTCTCCCCCCGAGCCATCCCCCACCCTGCCATCGTCCTCGTCCGCCGCGGCGACGGCCGGAGCGTGCTGATGATGCTCCACCCCTCCGAACACCAGACGCTGACCGTGGTCTGCGAAGGGGGACGGGCCCGCGTGGAGTGTGCGCTGTTCCCGGCGGGGGTCGAGAAGGGGGTCTTGCTGCGGAGCCGGGTTTTTGCCGCCGTTGGGCCGACGGGCGACGATGTCGCCTGGGGCCCCCGACTCGCCGCGGGATTCGCTGCCTCCCCGCCGCTCCTCTCCACCTGACCGGAGTCGATCGTCGATTCCGGTCTTCGCGTCAAGAGAACACCCCTCTCCCCGCCACGGTTTTTCCGCTGGAGCGATTGGGGGGCACGCGTTACATTGCCCCCATCTTCCCTACCTTTCACGGGCCATGGATCGGCACCGGAAGGGCCCCGTTCAGCGGGGCGCACTGCCGCAAGCGGCGCCGCGCCCCTCGACGGCCCCCGCCCGGGGGTGCGGCCCACAAGGTACGGATCTGGTTCGTGGTCATTGGAGGGCCTCGCCGTGGCAGACATCGTCTTCGCCTTCGATGCGGCGCTCGACCGCCCGCTCCCGCTGCCAGCCGCCGCCCCGGCCGATGTCATCGACGCCTTCGCCGCCGCGCCGTGGGAGGCGTTCGAGGTGGCGGTGACCACGGCCCGGCAATCGCGTGCGGCGGCGCTGGTGCTGTTCGGCTCGACACTCGATGTCCTCCGCGCGAGCCCCGCTCAGGCGGCGCGACTCCGCGGCCTTGTCACCGCTCTGGCGGCCGAGGGCTGCCTGACGGTGTGGGTCGCCGACGACGCCACCGATTGCGCCAATGTCGCCCGGGCCCTCGCCGAACCGACCGGCCTGTCGTTCGTGACGCCGGCGGCGCCGCAACGGCTCGACGTCCGCGGCTTGTCGGTGGAGATCTGTTCGGCGCGCGGCCCAATGGTGGCGACGACCGGCGTCGGCCAACTCGTCCCCTCCTTCGCCTCCGCGCACTCCTCCCTTCTCCCCGCCCAGCGACGGATCGTCGTCGGCTGGGACGACGCCTGGAGCTCGATCCATGCCGAGGGTGCGGCGCCAATGCATGGCCTCCATGCCCCGCTGGCCGCAGGCTCGGGGCCCGCGTCGGGAACTTTCTTTGTGTGGGGCTCAAGACGCCTCCAGGCGGTCCCGGCCGGGGTCCACCCCCTCCCCGCACTCCAAGCCCGCGTCGCCAGCGAGGCGGCGGCCGGCGCTTGCGGTGCGCTGACGCTAACGACTCTCGGGCAGACGCCCATTCATGCGACGGCGCCGGGCCCCGGGGTGGGCAGCGGATCGCCTTCGGCGTTGATCCTCCCCATCAGTTCGGATGCCCGTCCGGCCTGGCGGGAGGTGCCGACGCACCGGGTCACCTGGCGAACGCTGACGCTCGAGTCCCTGGCCGGCAACGACGAGGAACTCGCCACGACGATCTGGGGAACGCTTGAGTCGATGACGCCCGATCCGGCCGGTCCCCTCCATGTCGTCCGCATCGCCATCGACTGCGGGGGGAGCCTCACCCGCCGCATCCATGTCTCCGAGATCTCCGCCGAGACGATGGGGCGGCTGCGGGAATTGTTCGACCCCCGATCGTTCCGCGTCTGGTGCCAGGATCTCGAGGCCGACCGCAATGAACCGCTCTTGCCGCTGGTGCGCAACGCCTCCTCGAGCGCCTCCGGCACGACGGCTTCGTTCGCGTCGCTCCTCGCCGAGAAGGTCCTCGAGGCAGAGAAGCATGCCGGTGCGCCGGGGGGACGCGAGTCGGCCTGGGTAGCGCTGGAGTTGATGGAATCAACCTGAAGAATCGACCACGGCGGGGCCGGCGCCCCGCCCCCGGAGGAGCATCCGAATGATCATCGAGCGCATCCACATCGACCGCTTCGGCGCCCTCGAGGGGGTTACGGTCGAAGGGCTCGGCGCGGGCGTCGAAGTGCTCCATGGCACGAACGAGACCGGCAAGACCTCGCTCCTCGAGTTCGTCCGCGGCGTCCTGTTCGGTTTCGGCCATCTGTTCCGCCGGGGGATCCTCGATCCGCACCTCCCCTGCGGCGGCCGCCTCCAGGCGCGCGCCGGGCTCGATGCCCGGCGGATCCTCGTCGAACGCCGCCACGAGGGCCCCCACCTCGAGCGCCTCTCGCGGCAGGACTACACCGCCGAAAAAGATCTTCCGGTCGCCGACCATCTCACCGTCTCGGCGGCCGACGGCGGCACCGCCACGACCCTCTTCCTCCAGGACTACATGGGGGACATCGACGAACGGACCTTCACCGCCGTGATGGCCTTCGGCCTCGACGAGCTCCAGGAGCTCCACACCCTCGAAGCGGAGGGTTGTGGGAGCCGGCTCTACGAACTGGCCAGCGGCCTCGATCGGGGTCGGGTGACGCGCGTTCTTGACAGCCTCCGCGTCGCCATTGAACGGCTCGATTCCACCGACCCGGAGGTGTCGCCGATCGAATCGCTCCGGCAGCGCCGCAGCCTCGCGCTGGGGAGGCTGGCGAGCATGGGGGCACCGGCCGTCGCCGCCGGCGCCCTGGGGAGCGAGCTTGCGCGGATCGATGCCGAGATCGCCGCCTGCGAGAGCGGCCACCACCAGGCGAAGCTGGCCGAGGAGACGATCCGCGCGGTCGTCCCCCTCGAGCCGTTGTTCCGCCAATGGCGGCGGACCACCGACCAGCTGGCGCAGCTCGAGGCCGCCCCGCTGATCCACGCCGATCTCGACGCCTGGCAGCTGGCCACGAAACGGCGCGACGGCCTGGCCCGGTCGGCGGCGAAGCGGAAGCGGATCCGCGGAAAGATCGCCCGGGAGATCAAGTCGCACGCCGCCGATGAGAAGATCTGGAAGAAGCGCACCGCGGTGGCGGCCCTGTGCGAGGAGCAGCCGCGGCTGGAACGGCTCGCGGCCGAGTCGGCCCGAGCCGCCGCGACGGCGCGGCAGGCGGCCCGTCGCTTCGGCGAGCAGCTCGGGGCTGCAGGGCTCGTCCGGCTGCTGGGGGCGGAGGCCAAGCCCGGCGCCTCCCCCGACACGCTCTCGGAGATGCAGCTCCCCGGCGGATTCGCCCGCTCCCTCGGCAGCCTCCGCGGGAGGGCGCGCGATTTGGCCGCGGCGGCCCGCGCCCTGAAGGGGGCAAAGCAGGCGGTGACCGAGGCCAAGGCGGCCGTCGAGTCGACGCGCGGCGCGCTCAAGTCACCTGCCACGCAAACCGCGGGAGCGTCGCTCGCCACCGCGATCGAGGAGGCGGCCGGACGGGCTGCCCTTCTCCGCAACCGGATCGCCTCCGGCGACCAAGTGATCGAGCTGGAGAAGTCGCTCACCGCGCTCGACCGGGACGTGGCCGCGAGTCTCCGCGGGCAGCTGATCCCGCTGGAGTGGCTCCTCGGCCTGGGGGCAATGTTCGTCACCGGGGCCGCGCTGGTTCTCTCGGGCCTGTTCCTCCCCGCGGCGGTCACAGGATCGCTGGCCTACGCGATGGCCGCGCTCGGCTTGGTTGGCACCGGCCTGGCATCGGTGGTCACGTGGTCGCTCGACCGCGCCGCCAGCGACCGCCTCGAGTCGGCCCGCCAGCAGGTGACGATGGTCCGGAAGCAGCGCGACGACACCTCGGCCCAGTGCGGCCTCTTCGACAAGAAGCTCGAGGCCCTTCGCGGCACCGTGGAGCGCTGGCCGGGGGAGCATGCCCCGACGATCGACCGCCGGCTCGTCGCCGCCCAAAACGAGGTCGATCGACTCGAGGCCCTCGCCACGCGCGAGGGCTCGCTCCACCTCCTCTCCGATCGTCTCGAAGCCGCCCAGCAGGATCTCGGCCACGCGGCGCAGCGGCGCGTCGCAGCCCGGACGGCGTGGCGCAAGGCCCTCGAGTCTCGTGCCCTCCCGGCCACCCTCTCCCCTGCCGATGTCCGCCAGCTCTCCCGGCACCAAACGGCCCTCCTGGCCCTCGACGAGGAGCGGCAGCGGACCTCGGAGGAGGCGCGACTGCGGCGCGAGGAACTCGCTGCGATGGGGCACCAGGTCGAGGAGCTCCTGGTCGCATGCGACATGCTCCCTGAGGGCACGGCGCTAGAGAATCTCCTCCAGCTGCGGGAGCGGCTCCGCCGGGAGACAACGTTTCACCGTCTGCGGGGCAAGATGACCGCCCGGCTCGTCCGCGCCCGTCGCCGGCACCGTGAGGCGCTGGCCCGGGTCAAGCTCGCCGATCGTCGAGTGCGCGAGATCATCGCCCGCTGGAATGTCGAGACGGAGAAGGAGTTCCTCCCCCTCGTCGACCGCCGCCCCCTCGTCGACGAGGCGCGGCTGGAGGCCCAGGTGGCCGAACGGGCCTGGGGCGACGCGCGCCGCCGGCTCGCCGACCTCCCCGAGCTCGAGCAGTGGATGACCGGAACGAAACAGGTGACCCTCGAACAGCGGATCGCCGAGGCCCACCTCGTGACGGTCGCCACCCGTGAGGCACTCGACCGGGCCCGCGAAGCCCGCAAGGCTGCCGCCGGCCGCGTCGAGGCGGCCGCCAAGGACCATTCCACTGAGGGAATCCAACTCGAGATCGCCACCCTCGAAAACGATCTCGACCGCCACCTCCACCGCCGCCGAACCCTCGAGGCGGCCCGGGAGATGCTCGAGTCGACGCGGGCCGCCTTCGCCCGCGACCATCAGCCGGCGGTCCTCCGCGAGGCCTCACGCTGGCTCGTCCGGCTGACCGAGGGGCATTACACCCGGATTACCACCTCGATCCACGAAGCCCGGCTCGAGGTCCACGACACCCACGATCTCACCTGGAGCCCCGACCGGCTCAGCCGCGGGACGCGCGAGCAGGTATTTCTCGCCCTCCGACTGGCGCTCGTCCGCGATCTCGAGCGGCACGGCGTCCATCTGCCGGTCGTCATCGACGACGCGCTGGTGAACTTCGACGACAGCCGGGCCCGGGCCGCGGCGGAGGTGCTGATGGAGTTCGTCGCCGACCAACCCCGCGAGCGGCAGATGCTCGTGCTCACCTGCCATACCCACGTGGCGCAGATCTTCCGCGGGGTGGGGGCGTCCGTGCGCTCGCTCTCCGGGGCCGATCCCACCGTCGCCTCCCTCCCTACGACGCGGGTCGTCGCATCACAACCGGAGACGGTGCGGGTGGAGGTCCGCCGGCCGGAGCCTGTCGCCGACCTCTCCCTTCCACTGCCCCTCCCCCTGCCGCCGGAGCCCGCTCCGCGCGCTCGGGTTGTTGTCCAGCATCTGGCGCCAGCGGTCATCCCCCCCGCGCCACCGGCGCCGGCGCTCCAGCCCACCCCATTCCCGGCGCCATTCCCGGCGCCATTCACCGCCGTGATTGCGCGGCATTCGCAAGGGGGCCTCGGCTACCCCGTGCACGATGGCCACCGTCTCCCGTCGCACACGGTGATCCATTCCGAACACCTCGCCGGGCTCGGCTATGTCGGGTATGTCACGGCCCCCTCCGCGACGGCCGCCGGCGCCGCCACATTCCCGACGTCGGTCGGCACCACGCCGGTTCCGCGCGTCGGCCACGGCCGCACAAGCTACCCGCACATGGAGATGGTCGCCGGGATGATCCCGCCGTCCCGAGCGAGCGAGGATCTCGACATGGCCATCGACCACGATGCCGACGAGGCCGGTACTGGCCGACCGCGGCGGGAGACGAAGGCGAAGGGAGCCTCGAAGCCTGCTCCGCGCGGCAAGCAGTCCCGCGGCCGCGGGGCCTGATCGGGCCCCGGCGCTGGCGTCACGGGATGAGGATCGACCAGACACTCGCGAAGTCGTCTGTCCACAGCCTGCACTCCGCCCCCTTCCCGCAGGGATCAGAAGCGCTGGCAATATCTTCGCGCTCGAGCACGGCCCCGTCGCGCGAAAGCAGCATCCACGTCGAACTGTACTCCCACCATTCATCGCCTCCGGAATCGTTCACGGAGACGATCGCGAGGCCGAAGTGGTCGGCGAGGCGCTCCACCACGGGGGCAAGATCGAGGTACCGGTTGGAGATGTGAATGGCGAGGATCCCCTCCGGCGCGAGGTGCGCGAGGTAGATCTCGAAGGCCTCGCGCGTGAGGAGATGGACGGGGATCGCATCGCTCGAGAAGGCATCGAGGGCGAGGAGGTCGAAGGCCTGGGGGGCCCCGGCGGCGATCTCCCGCTCCATCGAGAGCCGCGCGTCCCCCATCACCACCTCGATGGCCGTCGGGCATTCGTCGAGGAAGCTGAACCGCTCCCGCGCGAGGTCGCGGATCGCCGGGTTGATCTCGTAGACCCGGAGAGAATCCCCCTCCCGGGCATAGGCCGCAAGCGTCCCCACACCGAGGCCGACGAGGCCGATGGAGTGCGGCTCGAGCCAGCCATTCCCATCTCCCTTCCCCTCCCCGTCCCCCTCCCCAAGGCTCGCGAT
>JBAWVV010000053.1:0-16193 GCA_037147115.1 Planctomycetia bacterium
CCACCCGGTGACGCGGGGCTTCCTCTGCCACCGCACCAGCCGGTTTCTGGAGCGCCAGTACGCCCCGGACCGCCTCACCTCCCCGCTGCGCCGCGACGGCGACGGGTTTGTGCCGGTGTCGTGGGACGAGGCCCTCGACGACATCGCCCGCCGGCTCTTGGCGATCCGGGCCGAATCGGGGCCGGCGGCGATCCTCGCCTACCGCTGCGGCGGCTCGATGGGGATTCTCAAAAGCGTCGTCGATTATTTCTTCGAGCGCTTCGGGCCGGTCACGGTCAAGTCGGGAGATGTCTGCACCGGCGCCGGTGATGCCGCCCAGATGACCGACTTCGGCGACGAGGACAGTCACGATTTTTTCGATCCCACCCGGTCGCGGACGATCGTCCTGTGGGGGAAAAACCTTCACGTCTCGAGCGTCCATCTCATTCCCGTGCTCCTCGAAGCCCGGGCCCGCGGGGCGAAGCTCGTCTCCGTCGACCCGGTCCGCCACAAGACCGCGGCGATGTGCGATCTGTTCGTGCAGCCACGCCCGGGGGGAGACATCGCGCTGGCCCTCGGGGTGGCGCGGCGGATGTTCGAGGCGGGCACGACCGACCCCCGCGCCACCGACTACTGCGACCACCTCGAGGAGTTCCTCGCCCTCGCCCGCTCCCGCAGCGTCGAGACGTGGGCCGAATCGGCCGGTGTACCCTTGGCGTCGCTTGAGGCCCTCGCCGACGCCTACGCCATCCGCCCCGCCGCGCTCCACATCGGCTGGGGCCTTCAGCGCCGCCGCCACGGCTCGGCGACCGTGCGTGTCCTCGACGCCCTGGGGGCTGTCTCTGGCAACCTCGGCATCCCCGGCGGGGGCGTGTCGTATTACACGAAACGGCGTGGAGCCTTCGATCTGTCGTTCGCCCGGCGCGACGAGGTGGCCCCCCGCCTCCTCCCCGAGGCCCGCCTGGGGCGTGCCATCCTCGAGGCGCGCGATCCTCCGATCCGCGCCGTCTGGATCAGCTCCGCCAATCCGGTGGCGATGCTGCCTGAATCGCGCACCGTCGCCGCGGCGCTGGCGGGGCGGGAGCTGACGGTTGTCGTCGATTCCTTTCTCACCGACACTGCCCGCCTGGCGCACTACGTCCTCCCGACGACGACGTTCCTGGAGGAGGATGACCTCCTTGGCGCCTACGGGCATCATTGGCTTGTCGAGTCACGTCCTGTCGTGCCACCCCCGCCGGGGGTGAAGAGTGATCTCGACATCATCCGCGCTCTCGCCGATCGAACCGGTCTTGGCAACGCGTTCGCCGCCGACGTCGATACCTGGAAGCGGCGCGTGCTATCGAAGGTCGCCGACCGCGGCGCCTCGCTCGACGACCTCCGCCGTGGCCCCGTGCGGAATCCACTCGCCCCGACGCTCATGTACCCCGAGCGCGTCTTCCCCACCCCCACCGGGAAGGTGAACCTCGTCCACGACGTTCCCCTCGACGCCCCGCGGGGGACACCGCTGCGCCCCCTGCTCCTGATGGCGCTGGCCACCGAACGGGCGCAGGGATCGCAGTGGCTCCCGGCCCAGCAGGAGGGCCCGGCGACGGCCACGGTCCACCCCGCCGCCGCGGCCGGCTTCGCCGCGGGTGACCTGGCGAGGCTTGAGTCGGAGATCGCGGAGATCGTCGTCCGGCTGGCCTTCGACCCGCGACAGCGGCCCGATGTGGTGCTCATGGAGAAGGGGGGATGGTTGAGTGCCGGCCGGTGTGCCAACGCGTTGATCCGTGGCGAGGAGACCGACGCCGGCGGCTGCGCGGTTTACCATGACACCCCCGTCCGACTCCTCCAGACGATCCCTGACTGAAGCCCTCTCCCGCAAACGCCCCGTTCCCCGCCGAGGATGAGCCATGCCCTCCACCCCCTTCTCCGCCGCGACATTTCCGGTCGTGGCCCGCCTCTTCGGGGGTACGGCATGGGCCCTGTGGATGGCCGCTGTGGCTGCCGCGGACCCGACGGGCCTCACCGACGGGCGGATCCTCGACGACACGCGCGTCATCGAGATCTCGATCTCGCTTCCCGCCGCCGACTGGGAGGCCCTCCGGAACGAATCACGCGACGCTGGGAAGGTGTTCCGCGGCGACACCACCAGCCCGTTCACCTGGCGCCGGGCCGACATCGTCATCGATGGTGTGCCGATCGGTTCGGTCGGCATCCGCAAGAAGGGGTTGTTCGGTTCGCTCGACAGCGCCACCCCCTCGCTCTTGGTCGACTTCAACCGCTTTGTCGATCAGGATCCGGTCGACGGCCTGGGACGGCTGACACTCAACAACAACAAACAGGACCGCTCCCTCGTCAGCCAGTCCATCGCCTACCGGGTGTTTCGTGCGGCGGGACTGGCGGCGCCGCGCGTTGGCTTCGCAGCCGTCACCGTCAACGACGAACCGCTCGGGATCTATTCCAACGTCGAGTCGATCCGCAAACCGTTTCTGCGCCGATCGTTCGGGGACGGCAGCGGCATGCTCGTCGAGGGGACGATCAACGACATTGTCCCGGAATCACTCGACCGGCTCGAGGTGCAGGGGGCCAACCAGCCCATTGACCGGGCCCGCCTGGAGGAGCTCGCCACGCTCCTGGCTTCCCCCGATCCGCTCGACCTCGACAAGCTCGGCGGGCTGGTCGACCTCGACGATTTCTTCACGTTCTGGGCGGTCGAAGCGCTCCTCAACGTCTGGGACGGCTACACCGCCAATCAAAACAACTACTTCGCCTATGCCTCCCCTACTGACGGGCTGTTCCGCTTTATCCCCTGGGGGGCGGATGCCACGCTCGGACAGGCCCCCGGCTTCGGTGGGCCGTTTGCGGGACGGCGCACGCCCCCCCCAGTCGCCGCCCAGGCGGCTCTGCCCAACCGCCTCTATTTCACCCCAGGAATGGCCGACCGCTACCGCAACCGTCTCGAGGCCCTCCTCGCTTCGGTGTGGCAGGAGGAAGAGTTGCTCGCCGAAGTCGACCGCCTCGAGCGTCTCCTCTCGCCTGTCCTCGGACCGCGACAGGCCAGCGCCCCGGAGGCGATGGAGTCGGTGCGTGACTCCATCCGCCGGCGCCGTGGGGAGCTCACAACGGACTTCGAAACGTGGCCCGCCGCGGCACCCGCGACCTGGCGACGGCCAATGACCAGCGCGCCGCTGGGAACGGCCACCGGATCGTTCGCTGCCACCTATCGCGAGGGGGCCGTCGATGATGTCGCGGCGCCCGAGCTCGATCTCGCCCTCGTCCTCGGCGGCGAAAGCGTCGTTCTGCAGGACGCCGAGGCCTCGGTATCGACCTTCATGTTCCCCGGATTCGGTGGCGGGGGCGCCCGCCGTGAGCCCTCCCCGCCCGCCGCGACCGGGGATGCCCCCCCGGCGCCCGCAGGGCCTGCCGACGAATCGCTCATCAGCGTCGTGATCTCCGGGAAACGGGCCGACGACGGCAAGCCAATCGCCCTCAACCTGTTCCTCGACCGGCGTTTGGTGAGGGATTCCGCCGACCCGGTCTCCGTCAACGGGATGGTGACGGAGGGAATCTCGGGGATCGGGATCCCCGGTCTGACGCCAATGCGAACGATCAGCGGCACGTTCACTCCCGTGGAGCGGGGGCTGACGCCGGGGGAGCGGCTCGGCGGCACCTTCGCCCTCGAGATCACGCAGACGCGCGGCGGGCTGATGACTCAAGCACCGATGAAGAAGCCGGAGGGAGCGGGAGCGCGACCGGCCGACACGGAGCCCCCCGCTCCTTGAGCCCTGTCGGCGGGGTCGGGGATGACTTTTCCGCGAAAATCCAGCGAAAAAGTCCAGGCTTGGGGGGGAGGCTTCGACCTGCTAGCCTCCGCCACCCACGATGCCACTCCGGAGTCAAACCCGATGCGCGCTGAGAGCCTCTCCATGACGACTGACGGTCGAGCCCCGCTTCCCCGCCGCCGCTTCCTAGGCCGTCTCGTCACAGGCCTCGCCGCCCTCGCTGCCCTGTCGGGTGGCGGCGCAGAGGCTGGGGAAAGGATCCTGCTCCGCGTCGAAACGGAGGTGTTCGCCGACGATGACGAGGCCCCCGTGGCCCGCAGCCTGACGCTGTTCCGGGATGGGATTGCCTGGGACTTCCTCGAAGCCCTCCCGAAGACGCCCAACGAGGAGAACGCCGGTCCGGACGAACCGGCGGAGTTCGTTCTCCATGACCCGGCCCGAGAGCGGATCATCCTCGTCGATCCCGCCCGACACGTGCGGACCCAGATCGACCACCTGCAACTCGAACGGCTCCGGGCGTCGCTCGGCAGTTGGGCACGGAAGTCGGAGGATCCGTTGATGCGCTGGGCCGGCGGCCCAGAGTTCGGCGACAGCCTCGAGGAGACGTCGACGAAGATCCTTCTCGAAGGCCCGCGGGTCCGCTACGAGGTGACCTTCGAACCGGTCGGAAACACTGCGATCGCCGAGGAATACCGGCGCTTCGCCGATGCCGCCGTTCTCATCAAGGCGCTTGTTCATCCCGGTGGCATCCCCCCCTTCCCGCGGATCGCGATCAACCGGCGCGTCGCCGCCGCCGGAGGGATCCCCGTGGCGGTCCGCCTCGAGATCGAGTCGCGGATGGCCAGGCTCGGGCGGCGGCCGAATGTGCTCCGATCGGAACACAAGGTCCTCGAATCCTGGCTCACCTCCGATCACAAGCGGGTGGCCGCGGCCGAGGAGCGGTTGGCGGTGGCGGCACAGGTCGATCTGGCGACCTACGCCGGGAAAAAAGATGGCCCCGAAGGGGGTATCGCCGCCGGTCCGGCGGCCACGAAAAATCGCTGATTCGCTGCGGTCTGTGCCCCGTTTTCCCTCGGGGGCCCTGCCCGGCGGCCTCCGCCCCTGCGGACGGCACAACACTCACCAACCGACACTCTGCCGTCCCCCCCAAGAAAGTCGACGGGGCCGGACGATGTTTCCCCTACCGCACACCTTACCCAATCCACGAAACCATCCCGCTCTGGCCGACCACGAAGGCAAGCGGTGACGGCCCCGGGGGCCGAGATGGTTGACAGACGTACAGTGATGCTTGTAGAGTCGCCTCCATCACATCCAACAGCCCAGGAACGGAGTCTCCCATGCTGGTTCTTTCACGGAAGCAGAACGAACGGATTCGAGTCGGCGATTCGATCGTCGTGACCATCGTCCGCGTCAGTGGCGACAAAGTGCGGATCGGGATCGAAGCCCCTGCCAATGTTCGCGTCCTGCGGGACGAACTCCACCCCGATGGTGGCCATCCTGAGATCGTTCCCGCCCTCGAGCCGGTGGTGACGGAGCGGGTCATCGAGTTGCGGCTCGCAACGGCTGGTTGACAGGATTCGGGGCGCCGGGAAGGGATGTCCCATGAACAGATTCCCCGGTGCCTCTGCCAGGCACGAAAAGACCGGTGGCGCGGGACGGCGATGGCCACGCCGTCCCGCGGCCGCCGGCATCCTCTTGGTCTGCCTCCTGCTGGCGGTGTATTCCCTCCTCCATCTCCGCCCCGTCGGCAGCGGTGGTGTCCCCACCGGGCCCGAGGGGGAGCGGGCCGCGGGGAGGATGATGTCGAAGGCCTCGTCCCTCGTGGCCGGGCTCGAACGTCCCGGTGATTGGGGCGAAGCCTTCTCCGAAACCGAGGCGAATGCCTGGTTGTCGATCGACCTCCCCCGTCACGCCCCGGGGTTCTTGGCCGAGGGGTTCTCGGCCCCGGAGGTCCGGTTCCTCGACCGCCGGGCAGCGATCTCTTCGCTCGTCCGCTGGGGCCCGCTCTCGGCGCAGCTGTGGGCGATCCTCGAGGTCACTGTGCGGAGCGACAACCTCGTTGCCGTCGGCGTCGATTCGGCCGGACTTGGGGCGGTGCCGCTCCCCTCGGGGGTGATTCTCCGGGCGCTCGCCTCGCGGGCCAAAGCGGCCGGAGCCACGACGGAAATCCGCTTCCTCGACGGCGGTCCGCTGCTCCTCGTCCAATTACCGGGGACGACGAGGAAGACATCGGGCCAGCGATCCGAGTACCATCTCGGGGGCGTCCGAATCACCCCGGGGGAGGTGGTGCTGGCAGGGACAACCCGCAGCCTTCCCCGCCAGGAAGGATCCCCTCCATGACAACGTTGCGATTCCTCGGCTCCGCGGGGACAGTCTCCGGTTCGCGGCACCTCCTCGAGCACGATGGGAAGAGGATCCTCGTCGACTGCGGACTTTTCCAGGGGGAGAAGCGCCTCCGCGAGCACAACTGGGATCGCTTTCCAGTCCCCCCCGACTCCATCGAGGCCGTTGTTCTGACCCACGGTCACATCGATCATTCGGGGTGGCTGCCACGGCTGACGCGGGAGGGATTCCGCGGGCCGATCCTCACCACCCGTGCCACGGCCGATCTCCTCGGGCTCCTCCTCTACGATTCCGCGAAGTGCCAGGACGAGGACGCCGCATATGCCAACCGTAAGGGATATTCGAAGCACAGCCCCGCGCTCCCCCTCTACGACCAGCGGGATGTCGAGCGGACGCTCCGGCTGGTGAAGCCGCTCGATCGGGAGAGCTGGTTCTCCCCGGCTAGGGGGATCCGCGCCCGCTTCCACGACGCCGGACACATGCTCGGGAGCTCGTTCGTGGAGATGGAGCTCGACCGCGCTGGCGATCCGCTCCGCTGCCTCTTCTCCGGCGACGTCGGCCGGTACGACGCCCCACTCTACAACGATCCCGTGCCACCCCCGCCCTGCGAGGTGCTTGTCTGCGAGAGCACCTACGGCGACCGTGACCATCCGGTGAGCCGGCCGCTGGACGAGTTGGAGGCGGTGACGAAGGAGGCGATTCTCCGCGGCGGGATGATGCTCGTGGCCTCGTTCGCCATCGGCCGCTGCCAGCAATTGGTCTATCTCCTCCGCACGCTCATGGCCGCCGGACGCCTCCCCGAGATCCCGGTGTGGATCGATTCACCGATGGCCGTGGAGGCGACCGAAGTCTTCCGCCGACACGTGGAGGAGCACGATTTCACCGAGGCCCGGATGCAGGGGGTCTCTCATTCGCTCGCCTCACCCTGGGTGCGGATGGCGCGGACCGCCGAGGAATCGAAGGCGATCAACGCCCACGATGGGGCCGGGATCGTGATCGCCTCTAGCGGCATGATGAACGGAGGGAGGATCCTCCATCACCTCGCCCGTCGACTCCCCGACCCGCGCACGACGGTGCTCGTCGCCGGTTTCCAGGCTACCGGCACGCGTGGGCGCACGCTCATCGATGGGGCCGAGTTCCTCACGATCCACGGCCGGGACATCCCGGTGCGGGCGGCCGTGCGCCGTGTCGACGCCCTCTCCGGCCACGGCGACCGGCACGAGATCGGCCGCTGGCTCTCGGCGCTGCCAGCCCCGCGGCGAGTGTTCCTCGTTCACGGCGAGCCACCAGCGGCGCGCGGGATGGCGGAGCATTTGAAAACGACGCTCGGTTGGGAATCGACCATCCCTGCGATCGGCGACAGTTTCGATCTCACCGTGCCGTGAGGCGGGCGGTCTTCCCGTCGCCTCCGTTCACCCTTCCGCCCCCTCCGAGCACGCTCCCCCTTATGGCCAAGCGACCGAAATCCCTTCCACTGCACACTCCCCCCGCCGCCGTCGCGCCACCGTCGATCCCCAAACCGGTGAAGACCTGCAGCATCCTCCCCGACACGACGCTCGGTGACGATGTCGCGCTGGTCGCCGAGAACATGGATGCGATCCTCGCCAGCCCGAGCTACAGCCTCGCGCAGCACGACCGCCTCCTCATGGACCGCCCCGAGTCCCGCGGTGTGCGGATGCTCCTTGAGCTCCACAAACCGGAGCTTGCCTTCCAGGAACACCGGATCCATTCGACGGTGATCGTCTTCGGCGGCACACAGATCGTCGAGCGCGGTGCCGCCCAGCGTCGGCTCACCGAGGCCCGACGAGCCGCGCAGGGTAATCCCGACTCCCCCAGGCTGAAGCGCGACGTGGAGCGGGCCGAGAAGCTCCTCTCCCGCAGCCATTACTACGACGCGGCACGGGAGTTCGCCAGGCTCGTGTCGATCGACAACCAGTGCGACGATGCTCGGGATTTCGTCATCGTCACCGGCGGCGGGCCGGGGATCATGGAAGCCGCCAACCGCGGGGCCTTCGACGTCGGCTGCCAGTCGATCGGGCTCAACATCAAGCTCCCTGCCGAGCAGCAGCCCAATCCCTTCATCACCCCCGACCTCTGCTTCCAGTTCAAGTACTTCGCGCTGCGGAAGTTTCACTTCATCCTCCGCGCGGCAGCCGTGGTCCTCTTCCCCGGTGGATTCGGCACGCTCGACGAGATGTTCGAGACCCTCACCCTCCGCCAGACCCACCGCATGCAGCCGGTGCCGATCATCCTCTTTGGCCGTGAGTACTGGTCGAAGATCATCGACTTCCAGCAGATGGCAGAGGAGGGGGTGATCTCCGACGACCACCTCGATCTCTTCTCCTGGGCCGAGACCCCCGAGGAGGCGTGGCAGCAGATCGTTGACTTCCACAACGCCAAGCCGAAGGGCTGACCGTCCGCGGGATCATCCCCGACTCGCCGGCAGAAGGACCCGGAACGTGCTCCCGACGCCGGGCGTGCTCTCGACAGCGACAGTCCCGCCATGGGCTTGGACGATGTGCTTGACGATCGAGAGACCGAGCCCGGTGCCGCCGAGTCTGCGGCTGCGCCCCTTGTCAACGCGGTAGAACCGCTCGAAGAGGCGTGGCAGATGCTCCGCCCCGATGCCCGAGCCCTGATCGCGGACAATCCATTCCAGCATTCCGTCGACCGTCGGCGCCACCGCCACCACGACCCTCCCCCCCGGCTCGCTGTACTTCAGAGCATTGTCGACGAGATTGATGAGCGCCTGCTCCAGCAGCGGGGCATTGACTTCCGCCCCGAGTCTCGGTGGCGAATCGACCTCGATGGTGATCGAGCGTTCGTCGGCACGGGGCCCGCACTCGGCAACGACGGCCGCGAGCACGTCGGCCACCGGTACGTGCTCCAGCGGCAGGTCGCCCATCCCCTCGGCCTGCTCGATCCGGGACAGGGCGAGCAGATCATCGATGATCGTCCCCAGCCGGTCCGATTGCCGGCCGATGATCTCGAGGAATCGACGCCGATCGGCAGGGTCGTCGACCCGCCCTTCGAGGAGCGTCTCCACGAACCCCTTGATCGAGGCGACGGGGGTCTTCAGTTCATGGGAGACGTTGGCGACAAAGTCGCGGCGGACGTTCTCGAGGTGGCGGATGTCGGTGATGTCGTTGAGCACGATCACGGCGCCGCCTTCCCCTGATGGGTCGTTCAACGGGGTACCGCGGACACGGAGCGTGCGGTCGCGGGCCGCCCGCAGGACGAGATCATCCTCCACCGTCTCGCGGCAATCGATCGCCTGAAGGGCGAATTGCCGGAGATCGGCGTTCCGTACGACCTCCTGGATGGGACGACCGAGCACGGTGGCCGGATCGAGCCCGAGGAGGTCGGCCGCCGCGCGGTTGATGCTCACGATCCGCTGGCTGGCATCGACCGCGAGCACCCCCTCGATCATGCTCCCCAGAACCGCCTCCTGCTGCGTCCCCTGGCGACCGATCGTCAGGCTCCGTTCCACAAGTTGGCCGCGGAGGGTCTCGATGGCGCCGGCCAGAGCCGACACCTCGGCGACGTCGGAGGCGGGGAGCGGAACCGAGATCGCCCCGGCGGCCAGTCGGGAGGCGGCGCTGGCCAGATCCTCGAAGGGCCCGGCCGCACGGCGCGCGAGCAACCATCCCGCCAGCATCGCCACCGCGGCCCCGGCCAGGGCCCCCGTCACCAACCGCCTCTGGGCAGCCGCGAGCCCGGCGTCGGCCGCCGTCGTGTCGCCGTTGATGCGGATGATCGCCCTCGTTCTCCCGCCGCGCACAACAGGGCTGACGACCGACACCGTGCGCCTCGCGCTGGCGGCGTCGTAGCGCCCCGCAATTGACCGTCGCCCGGCCAGCGCGTCGGCGAGCGTGGTCGCATCAAGCCCCTTTTGGTCGGCGACCGGTTCCGTCGACTCTCCCCCCGCGATCGGCCGCCCTCGGACGTCGAACACCTCCGCGGCGCCCCACTCCGTACCGCGGCCGAATGGCTCCAGCCACGCCCGGTCGCTGTCCGGGTCATCGGGCAGGGACGCGGACAGGTTCCGGGCCCTCTCGCTCATTCGTTCCATCTGCATCGCGTCGGCCAGGCGGGCCAACTCGACCGAAGCGATCCACTGGCAGACAACCAGCAACCCGACGACAAGGAGACTCCAGGCTGCAAACCATCGCCAGGCGAGTCGGGAACGCGGCATGGGTGCGGTTGCCGGAGATCTTGCGTCGGGAGGATCGCTCCCTGGCGGGGGGTTGCTCCGACGATCGGCCAACCGTGCCCCTCGGCCCGGCCAGGGGCCACCACGATGGCCTCACCAAGTGTCGCACAACCGGCAGGGCAACGGGAAGGAGGAAGGGCCGATCAGGCGCGGAATCGGTATCCCACGCCGCGCACCGTCTCGATGTACGACGCGTGTTCCCCGAGTTTCTTCCGCAGGCCCGCCACCTGAACGTCGACCGATCGCTCGGTGACGGGATAATCCTCCCCTTTGACCGCGTCGACGATCTGGGTGCGTGTGAAGGCCCACCCGGGTTTCTTGGCGAGGAAATGGAGAAGGGCGAACTCGGTGTACGTCAGATCGACGACGTCGCCGGCCAGATGGACCTCATGCCGGCCGGGATGGATGACGAGATCGTGAACCTCGACGGTCGATTCAAGATCTCCATGCCGCTCCGATTCGCGCCGCCGGAGCAACGCCTTGACCCGCGCGGAGAGCACGCGGGGGCTGAAGGGCTTCGTGATGTAGTCGTCGGCGCCCCGCTCGAGTCCGGAGACCACATCGCGCTCCTCGCTCTTGGCGGTAAGCATGACGATCGGGATCTCGCGCGTCCGCGGATCGGCCTTGAGACGACGGCAGACCTCAAGACCGTCGAGGCCGGGGAGCATCAGGTCGAGCACCACCAAGTCGGGAGGCTCGCGGCGAACAGCCTTGAGGGCTTCCTCTCCGTTGACGACCCCGAGGACGTCGTACCCGTCGCGGGCGAGGTTGAATCGCACCAGTTCGAGGAGATCCTCCTCGTCATCGACGACGAGGATCCGCGGCTGATTCGCCACCTGACCGCTCCGCCCTTTGAGTGGATGCTGCTTCACGCCGACACCACCGTGATCCGTGCCATCCCGGGCCTGCCCACGGGTCGCCATCCCTACCTCCGGTGCGCGAAATGCTTCGATTCCCACCGGCATTCCCTCACCACTCCCGGAATCCGTCGCGTAACAATTTGATCTTACGCTCGGCGCGGCCGGGCCGTCGTTAGTTTTCCGTGAGAGCTCCGGCCGTCAGGAGAGGAGCAATTCGACATCCTCGGGCGTGAGCGTCGAGATCATGTTTTCATCGGCGCGGACGATCGATTCGGCAAGATCGCGTTTGCGGTCCTGGAGGGCGAGGATCTTCTCCTCGACGGTGTCGCGGGCGATGAGGCGATAGGCGAACACCTTCCGTGTCTGACCGATGCGGTGGGCACGGTCGACGGCCTGGGCCTCGACGGCGGGGTTCCACCAGGGATCGAGGATGTAGATGTAGTCGGCCGCCGTGAGGTTGAGCCCCTGCCCGCCGGCCTTGAGGCTGACGAGGAATAGTCGGCAGTCAGGATCATTTTGAAAGTGGGCAACGCGGGCCTGGCGATCGGTCGTCTTCCCGTCGAGGTATTCGTAGGGGATCGAGCGGGCTTCGAGTTGCCGGCGGACGATCGACAGGAAACTGGTGAACTGGCTGAAAACGAGCACCTTGTGCCCTTCAGCGAGTACCTCGCCGAGCTGCTCGAGGAGCGTCTCGAGCTTGGCGGCCGGCTCGTCGATCCGAGCAGCATCGACGAGACCGGGATGGCAAGCGGTCTGCCGCAGCCGGAGGAGCGCCTCGAGGACGGCGATCCGCGAACGGCCGATCCCCATTCTGCCGATCCGCCCCGACAGCTCCTGGCGGTAGTGCTCGCGGAGCTCGTCGTAAACCCTGCGCTGGGTCTCGCCGAGCTCACAAAAGATCGTCTGCTCTGTCTTCTCCGGGAGGTCGGAGAGGACCTGCGACTTGGTGCGGCGGAGGAGGAAGGGGCGCACCGCCCGGGCCACGACCTCCGCGGCGCTCCCCCCCCGGCCGCCGGAGAGAAAGCGTTTCAGTCGGGCCGCGCTGCCAAGCTGGCCGGGGTTGAGGAATTCGAAGATGCTCCACAGCTCACCGATGTGGTTCTCGACCGGCGTGCCGGTGAGCGCCAGGCGGTGACGGGCCCGGAGCAGGCGGCAGGCTTTCGCGGCCTGACTGCCGGCATTTTTGATCGACTGCGCTTCGTCGAGGACGATGTAGTCAAACTCGACTTCCCGATGCCGCATGATGTCGCGGCGCAGCGTGCCGTATGTCGTGAGGACGAGATCAGCGTCGGCGAGCGACTCCGACCCCTCGGTCCGCTGGTTGCCGGTGTGGTTGACGACACGCAGGGCGGGGCCGAACTTGGCCGCCTCCTCGATCCAGTTGAAGACGAGGCTCTTCGGAACGACGACGAGCGAGGGGCGGTGGGCCAACCCACCGGCCGTCACGACCTCGCGGCGACGAACGAACATCGCCAGCACCTGGATCGTCTTGCCGAGACCCATGTCGTCGGCGAGGCAGCCGCCGAGCCCCATCCGTTCGAGGAACGTCAGCCAGCCGAGCCCTTCCCGCTGGTAGTGGCGGAGCGTCCCCTTAAAGCCCTCCGGTTCGTTCTCGGCCTCCGGCCGCTCGCCCCGGGCCAGTTCGCTGCGGATCCGGTCGAACGCCTCGTCGACATGCGACTGCGGTTGGCCGGCGAGGAGGGCGTCGAGGAGCGCTACCTGGATGCGGCCGTAGCGCAGCCGCCCGTCGTGCTTCTGGGCCAGTGCCACCATCGGCTCGAACTGGGCCGCGAAGCCGTCAGGGAGGATGCCGAGCGAGCCGTCGGGGAGTTCTACGGTGCGGTCGCCCCGAACCAGGGCCTCGAGGAGCGCCGGCATTTCGGCGGTCACGCCGCCAAAGTCGACAGACCCAGAAAGCTCGAACCAGTCGATCCCGCTGGTGACATTCCAAGCCACGCTCCCGGCGGGACGGTAGCGTCGCCCGGCGACCTCTACGGTCCATCCGGCGGCGGCAAGTTGAGGAACCGAGGAGTCGAGCCGGGCGCGGGGGATCTCGACATGGTGCGTGACCGGTTCCCCCTCGACCTCGGCCCGGGCTGCCGTGGCCCCGAAGCGGGGGAGCATTGCCAGCGCCTCGCGTTCGGCCGCCCGGTTGCGGCGGACGAACACGCGCCGCTCGGCGTCAGCGGCCCCTCCCGCCGGATCGTCGGCCTCGATCAGCATCCCGCCGTATTCGAACCATACCCGCCCGGCGAGCTGAACCCTCGGCACCGACCGGCGTCGGCCGCGCCTAGCCGCGCCGTCGGGGTCGGCCTCGTCGTCGGTCGTGGTGACGGCCCGGGAGTCGTCGAGGACGAGCTTCGGCCGGGGCGTCCCCGATTCGATCCGCCAGCCGGTCCAGGAGGGGAGGAGGATCCGCGGCACGTCGGCCAGCGACGCCAGCCTTTCGATGAGGCCGTCGGACTGGGATCCGGCCAGCTCGATCGGGCCACGGCGCTCGAATTGATGGAGCCAGCCGGCCGCCTGGGAGTTGCCGGGGGATTCGCCCAGCGCGAGTCGGCAAATCCGGTCAGCGAAGACCACCAACCCTGCCCGGAGGATGGCCCGCGGCTCGCGGATGTCGCGCCGTTCGCTCCCGCGCACGAGCATGCCCCGGAGCGTCGCCTTGCCGGGGCGCGGAAGTGGGGCAGGACTGTCGCTCTCGGCCATCTCCCGGAGTGTCTCCCCGCGCAGGATCGGCGGGTCCTCCGGTTCGAGGACGAGGGCGAACTCCCACGCCCGGCCACCGTCCCACGCCAACGGTACGACGAGATCCGGATTGCGGCGCGGCTCTGGCTGGACGACCAGCCGGCCATGCTCGCAGAGCATCGCCACATGCTCGACCGCCGACTGGGCGCTGATGGCGATCCGCGACACCGTCCGCCGTTCGAGTGGTTCTGGCGTGGCGGCGTCGGCCAGCAGGACGGTCCCCACGAGCCGGGCGAGGATGGCCCGCTCCTGGGCGTCGACCTGATCCCAGTCGGAATCAGCCGACGGCCCGGGGCCGATGATCACCGGACGCGGGCGCCCGGTCGCATGCCCGGCGACATCGAGTTGCATCCGGCAAGGGATGACCACCGCCGCCACCGCATCCGCGGAGGCAGCGAGGTCGAGAAGGAAGACGAGCGCCCCGGTCGACCGCCGAGAGTCCGCCACCGAAATGGCACGAGTCCGCACGGCGGGTTCGACGAGCCGCCGGCGGTCCTCGAGATCGGTCGCCCAAGCCGGTAGCCTCACGGGGGGCTTCCGAGCCGCGATGACCGGATCGCCGTCACGTTCCCACGCGGCGTCGGCCGGATCGACGGCGTCGGCATCGGCCCCATCCGCCTCGACGACCGCAGCGACATCTTCGTCGTTTCCCTCGTCGGCCCCCTCGACGTCATCGGCGGCGACGACGAGGAGGGTGATCGGTGTGTTGTTGTGGATGCCGGCGAGGAGACCGCGACGATCGACTTCAAGGAGGACCGCGGCCAGCACCGGACAGGGAAGGCCAGTCCGCCCGCGGGGGGAACTGACCCGGGCTTCGAGCGTCATTCCGCCGCGCCGGCTCGCCGAGAGTTCGAGTGACACCGAGTGGGTGCCCCCGCCGAGTCCCTCCCCCTGAAGCCCCTCTACCGTCCCGCTCACCTGCCCGACACGCGGGCAGTGGACCTTCACGCCAACCGCCGAGCGAGCGATTTCGAGATCGGAGCTTTCGAACAGGTGGAACAGTCGTTGTTCGAGCGTCGCCATGCAGCAAGAATCCACCGGTGTGAGTCGGGATGCTGCGCGGAACGTCGTCCCGAGGGCGGTGGCGCGCAACACGCCTTTGTACCCTCTGGGGGAGGTTCGTGGGGAGGGGGTGATGCAGGCGCCCCGCTCCGGCCCAGGCCCTTTGCCCCTGAAGCACTCCGGCGGCGCGGAAAGTCACGGAAGACCGGCGGGGCATCGGATCAGCCCTGCGGTCCGGACTCCTTCACCGTGGCGATCAGCTCGAGGACGTTCTCGACCGGCGTCTGCGGGTGGACCCCATGACCGAGGTTGAAGATGTGACCCGGGCGACCGGCCGCTGCGGCCAACACGTCCTGCGCCCGGCGGCGGACGGTCTCCCGGTCGGCAAGGAGGATCGCCGGATCGAGGTTTCCTTGGATGGCACGGTCGTGGCCAATCGCCCGCCAGGCCTCGTCCAGGCCGACCCGCCAGTCAACGCCAATCACCGTGCCCCCCGCCTCGGCCAGGAGCGGAAGGAGTGTGGGATTCCCGGTGGCGAAGTGGACCACCGGAGCCCGCTCGAGCGCCGCGGCCATCGCCGTCCGGCTGTGGGGCAGGACATAGCGCCGGTAGTCGTCCGGGGAGAGACAGCCGACCCAGCTGTCGAAGAGCTGGACACACTGCGCGCCGGCGTCGAGTTGGGCGAGAAGATAGCGGCTCACCCCGCGCGCCAGCCGATCCATGAGGTCGTGCCACGCCGCGGGCTCGCGGTACATCAGCGACTTGGTGTGGAGCCAAGCTTTGCTCGTCCCCCCCTCGATACAATACCCCGCAAGCGTGAACGGGGCCCCGGCAAAGCCGATCACCGGGAGATTCTCGTCGAGCCCGGCACGCGTCGCCCGGACGCAGTCGAAGACGTAGGCCAAGGGGTCGAGGTCTTCGAGTTCTCGGACCCGCGTCACATCCCCCGCCGTGCGGATCGGATTGTGGATCACCGGACCCTCGCCAGCGGCGAACTCCAGATCGAGCCCCATCGGCTCGAGGATCGGGAGGAGATCGCTGAAGATGATCGCCGCGTCGACCCCCAGCCTGTCCACCGTCGAGAGCATCACCTCGGCCGCCAGGCTCGGCGTCTTGCACAGTTCCATGAACCCAACGCGCCCCCGCACCTGGCGGTATTCGGGGAGGTAGCGCCCGGCCTGTCGCATCAGCCAAACCGGCGTCCGCGGCACCGGTTCCCGCCGACAAGCCCGAAGGAAGAGGGAATCGTCCCAGGGGCGGCGGGATGGGGGGGCAGCGGGGGGC
>JBAWVV010000054.1:0-16016 GCA_037147115.1 Planctomycetia bacterium
GCTCGGCCGCCCCTGGCCAATCGCCACCGGCTCACCCATCCGGGCGATCTTCTGACAACGCCGGCAGGAGATCGGTGAAGGCCGCCTCACCCGCGCGCCGGCGGGAGGCGAAACGGCGCCCGATACTCCAGCCGCTCGAGATCGCGGGCCGGCCCCGCAACGAGCACCGGCCCGCTGTCAGTGGCGAGGGCCTGGGCGCTGGTCCCCTTTCCTGCCGCCGTCTCGACCCACTCTCCGCAGCGGATCGTGCCACCGGCCGGTTCGCAGCCATTGGCCACGAGCATCCGGCGGACGCGGTCGACAAGTTGGGCCGCGTCATCCTTCGGCTCCCGGGCGGCGATTCGCTCGACGATGCTCTCGAAGGGGAGCTCCGTGCCGAGCCGATAGGAGATGTTGCCGAGATGGCACAGCGCCGTCGACTGCACCCCTTCGCCGATCTCGGCGGTGAGGCGCTGCGGATCGCGGGCCCGAACCGCGGCGAGGAAGTTGGCGACATGGTTGGAGAAGTGATTCCCCTCGCCGGGAAGTGTCTTCACCGGCATGCCGGCAGGGTCGAGAACGATCACCTCCGGACTGTGCGCCTTCCAGACGACACTCCCTTCGGTGCCGTGGATCTGCACGCCCATCCCCAGCCCGTCGACGTCGGCGACGTCTTTCAGATTGCGGATCTCGGTGACGAGCGTCACGTCGGGGAAGAGCGTCAGGCTGGTTTGCGTGTGGGGCGTCTCGGCGGCGTCGGCGTAGCCTGAGCGGGTGCCGAAGGAGAGCGTGGCCGAGCCAGGCCCCGAGAGGTCGAGCATGTTCCGGGCGGCGTCGAGGAAGTGGATCCCGTTGTTGCCGAGGTCACCATCGCCGGTCGGCCAGAACCAGTGCCAGTCGTAGTGGAACTGCGGCCGCGTCAGGGGAGCGAGGGATGCAGGGCCGCAGAACAGGTCGTAGTTGATCCCCGGCGGCGGCTGGAAACCGCCCGGGCCCCCGATCGGCGCCCGGTGGCTCGTGTAGAGCATCCGGGCGAGGGTCGGCTGGCCGATCCCGCCGGCGGCAAGGAAGGCTCGCGCCTCGCGGAGGCAGGGGAGCGAGCGGGCCTGGGTCCCCCCCTGACAGACGCGCCCCAGCCGGCGGGCTGTTGCCGCCAGGCGCTGCCCCTCCTCGATCGAATGGCAGACCGGCTTCTCGACGTAGGCGTCCTTGCCGGCCTCCATCGCGAGAATCGCGGCGAGGGCATGCCAGTGGTTCGGCGTCGCGACGGTGACGACGTCGAGGGCGGCGTCGTCGAGCGGCGTCCGCAGGTCGGAGGCGACGCGCGGCCGCTGAGCCTGCTTCGTGGCGATCTGGTCGGCGAGCTTCTCGGCGCGGCCACGATCGGGGTCGCAGACCCACGTGACGCGGGCGCCGTGCCGACCGGCAAGCTCTTCGGCATGGGCGGGGCCGCGGATGCCGCAGCCGAGGATCGCGACGGAGACTTCGTCGAGCGGGACTGCCGCGGCGTCGTCGGCCTGGCCCGAGTGCCACCAACCCCCCTGACCCACCAGCGCCGCCAGGGCCGCGCTGCTGGCGACGGCTCGGCGCCGCGTAAACCGTTTCCCTCGCATCGGGTGCCCCTTGCCAAAAAGACGAACCTCCGCGACCTCTCCGTCAGCCCATCAGCTCCTCGATCGGCTTGCCGTGGTCGACAACCGGCGTCGGCCGGCCATTGAGATCGTCGATCATCACCCGCGGGGCATCGATGCCGAGGTGGTGGTAGATCGTCGCCAGGAAATCCCCTGCCGTGCAGCGGCGCTCGGTGACATCCTCCGCCTTGCGATCGGTGGCCCCGACCACGCGGCCGGTCTGGATCCCGCCGCCGGCCCAGATGTTGGAATAGGCCCGCGGCCAGTGGTCGCGGCCCGGCTGTTTTGTGCCGGCCGGGGCGCTGGCGGCCCCTTCGCCAGTGCTCGGCGAATACTCGATCCGTGGCGTGCGGCCAAACTCACCGGTGACGACGACGAGGACACGCTGATCGAGGCCCCGGTCGTAGATGTCTTCGATGAGCGCCGTCACCGATTGGTCGTAGGCATCGGCCCGGTAGCGGAGGGCGTCGAAGACATGGTGATTGACGGCATGGTCGTCCCAGTTGCCGACCCGACCACACAACGCTCCGGCGAGCTGCGTGGTGACGATGTCGACCCCCGCCTCGACGAGCCGGCGGCACATGAGGAGCTGCTGCCCCCAGGCGTTGCGGCCGTAGCGGTCGCGCGTCGAATCGTCCTCGCGCGACAGGTCGAAGGCCTCCTTCGTGCGGGGGTTGGTGAGGAGCGTCATCGCCTGCGTCTCGAATTGGTCGAGGGCCTGGAAGTCGGCCTGCTTTTCAATCGCCCGCTCGAGCGCATCGAATTGCTGGCGGAGGGCGACGCGGCGGTCGAGTCTGGCACCGTCACGCCCCGAGGCGGTGCCGATGTGGGGCACCGTGAAGCTCGGCTGGTTCGGGTCACCGGAGACGACGAACGGCTGGTAGGCGTCGCCGAGATAGGCCGGCCCGTTGTATTCCAGCGGCGGGCTGACGCCGACGTAGCGCGGGAGCGGGTTGACGCGCGCCCCCTCCTTGGCGCGGAGGTAGTTGGCCACCGTCATCCAGTCGGGGTATTTCGGCTTCGGCTTGTCGCGCGTGTCGGGATCACCGGAGAGCATCTGCATCGAACCGGCCGGATGGCCACCGGCCGTCTGCTGCATTGACCGCAGCACAGTGAACTTGTCGGCGATCCGCGCCTGCCGGGGGAGAAGCTCCGTGAACTGCACCCCGGGGATCTTCGTCTGGATCGTCTGGAAGGGCCCGCGGTACTCGCTTGAGATATCGGGCTTGGGGTCGTAGGTGTCGATGTGGGAGGCGCCACCGGGGAGCCAGACCATGATCACGGCGGTCGGCTGCTTGCCGGCGGCTGGCGTCTCGGCCCGCGCCCGAAGGATGCCGGGGAGCGAGAGCCCCCCGAGACCGGCCATGCCGACGCGGAGCAGCTCGCGACGCCCCATCGCTCCGGCGTGCAACATCGGCATCCGCCCGAACGGACCGGGGCAGTTGACGGGGAATTGGCTCATGGCGTGGCCTCCTTGGCTGCGGGGGACACCGGCCCTGCGGGGGTCACCCGCACATGGATCGGCGTCGAGACGAGGATTTCGGCGATGTCGGTGGGGGCGGGGGGCGTGGCCTGACCGGCCACGACCGGGGCATACTTTGTCACGGCGCTGGTGACCAGCGCGAAGGCATGGTCGCCCGGCGGGATCTTCAGCTTGGCAAGATCGATGGTCAGCGCCTTGGGCGCCGCGACATCGAACTCGAAGCCGGGGATCTGATCGAAGCCGGGGCCGATGACGCGCATCTGGAGCGTGGCGCCCTGCACACCGGCGCGCTGAACGAGCTCCAAGGGCACGCTGAGCGTCGACCCCTCGACCGCTTCAAGCGACAGAGCCGCCGTGGCCCCGGCCCCGGTCGTGCGGAGCGTGAGGGGCGATGGCTCGCTGCCACCGGCCGAGACGGTGGCGTCGGCGAGGAGCCGCGGGAAGGGAATCTCCGACCAGCCATCGCGGATCGGCCAGCACTGCCCGGCGAGCCGGCAGGGGCGTTCGAGCGATGCTCCGTCGGCCGTCCCCCGGCCGGTGATCGAGACGCTGGCCAGGTTTCGCGACGGGGATTCGGCCGCGGTGAGGAGGATCTGGCCGCGCGTCGCTCCGGCCGGGATCCGCAGGCCGGTGGCGCTGACGCCTTCCGGCAATCCGCTCACGGCCAGTTCGATCGGGCCGTCGAAGCCATCGCGGCGGATCGCCGCCACCTCGAGGCTCACCGTTGCGCCGCCGCGCAGCGCGAGTGGCTTGGAGAGAGCTGCTCGGTCGCCGTTGCGCAGTTCGATGTGAAGCGGCCAGCAGACGAGGGCGAAGTCGGGCTGGGCCTTGCGGATCAGGAGCCGGTAGATCGCCTCCGGGTCATCGCGGGTGCCGCCGAAGAGATCGCGGATCTGGAGGCGGTGCGTGCCGGTCTCCTTGATCTCGAGCCGGCCGAGGCAATCGGCCGAGCCAGCCTCGTACGGAGGGCCGTCGTAGGCGTAATGGTTCGTCGACGGCTTGATCGGAGCGGCGATATCGGACAGCTCGGCGACATCCTCAAACGTCGCGGGGGCTCCGCCGGAGGGCGCCGGCAGGCGGCGCTGGACGACGATGGCCGGGTTTGTCGGCGCTGCGAGCCGTTCGGAGGCGACCTCGATCCACCACACCTCCCCTGCGGTGGCCTCAAACTCGAAGCTGTCGACGTCGGCCGCCGGGAAGAACCGCCCGCCGAGATCGAGCGGCAGCGTCACCTGCTGCGCGGCTGACGGATCGGACCCCTCGATCTCCTCCACGGCCGGCTTCGCCGGCAGCCCGGGGGGAGGCCAAGAGAAGGCGAGAACCGGCGCGACGGCTGCCTGCCGCTCCGGGAGCGGCGCACCGGCGGGGAGATCGTGGGCGAGGAGCCGGTAGTAGCACTCGGGCCCCCCCTGGAATGAGAGGTCGTGAAGTTTGACGAGATACGTGGCGGTGGCCGGGGCGGTGAAGTCGAGGAGGCCGCCGCGGCGTTCGGCAACGAGATCGGCGCCGGTGGCGTCGGCCAGGATCAGAACGGGCCGCAGCTTCGACTCGATCCCGCGCGCCGCACAGTCGACGACGACGCGCTGCCCTTGGTGAAGCTCGAGCCGATAGTAATCGGCGGCCTGCGCGGTCGCCTGGGCATTGCAGACCATCCCCAAGCCAAGCGGAAAAGCTGTTTCCGGGGTCGTGTTGGCTGCGGTGCGGAGTGTCTCGGGGTGGGCCCCGACGGTGAACACGCGCGGCGACGACACCCCCAGCGCCGTCATCATCCGGGCATCGTGAAGCCCCGGCGGCACGTCAGCGGCGATGCTCACGAGGAATCGATCCTTCTCCGCCTTTCCCTCGGCCGAGAGAACCGGCGTGGCGGTCAGGCCGGGATGGGAGAAGAGGAGCCGCGGGGGAACCGTCTCGCCCCCCGCGTCCCAGCCGTCGAGGGCCTCACCGGTGACCTTCACCTCGACCGTCGTCGCCCCCCCTTCCCCCGGCTTCTGGGCGCCGGCCGGCACGAGGGTGAGGAGGCGCGGCAGTGGCAGGCAGACCGACTGGGCGCGGAGATCGCCCACGGAGACGGCCGCCATCGACAGGGCGAGCGACCAGACGCCGCACCAGCGGGAGGCGAACCGACCAACAGGATTTGCGTGGGACATCGAGAGGCTCCTCGATCGTGCGGATATTTTCTGCGGACGGCTAATGGTTGAAGAGGAACTCTTTGGCATTCAGAAGCGCCCAGAGGAGATCCTCGAGGTTTTCGCGCCGGGCCTGAGGCTCGGGGAGCGGTTGGCCGTCGGGGGAGGGGCGCGGCTCGGCGATCACCCCCACGGCCTGTGCCATCTCGGCGTCGGTGGGGAGGCGCGCGAAGGTGGCGAGGAACACCTCGCGGATCCGCTCGGGATCGGTGGAGTCGTCTTTGGAGAGTCGGTCGGCCCGGCCGCCATCGGCGGAGAGCTTCCCCTTGATGTCGGCTGCCGAGAGGAGGTGGAGGCTCTGGGAGAGGCTCGACGATTGCACTCGCTCGCATTCGCACACGCTCTGCCCGTCGGGGCGGCCAAACACCTGGAGAAAGGGGGAGGAGCGGTTGTAGCTCGTGTCGGGGAGCGCGATCGCCCGCGTGCCGGCGGGGAGATTCGCGAAGGTCGTGCTCGATCCGGTGACGGCGTCGATCGAATCGAGGAGCACTTCGGCGGGGAGCCGGCGGGGGAGGAAATGGGAGAAGTGCTGAAGATCGTCGGCATTTTCCTCCAGCGGCACGGCGCTGGTTTGATAGGTCCGCGAGAGAACGATCGTGCGGACGAGACGTTTCAGATCGTATTTCGACTGCCGGAAGCTCTCGGCCAGGCCGTCGAGGAGCGCCGGGTTCGTGGGGGGATTGGTGTCGCGCAGATCATCCTCCGGCTCGACGAGCCCGCGGCCGAGGAAGTGCTTCCAGTAGCGGTTGACCAGCGCCCGGGCGAAGAACGGGTTGTCGGGGCGGACGAGCCAGTCAGCCAGCCGGAGCCGGGGATCCTCGTCGGCGGGGATCGGTCCCTCCGGGGTGCCGAGCGCTGACGGCGAGATCTTGGCGCTCGTCTTCGGGTTCACCGCCGCGGCCACGCCGCGCTTGTGAAAGATGAGATCCTCGCCCCGGGTCGACGTCGAGCGCCTCCCAACCTGGCTGAAGTAGGCGGCGAGGCCGTGGTAGTCGTCCTGGCTCCAACGCTCGAAGGGATGATGGTGGCACTGAGCGCACCCGATCCGCACCCCGAGAAAGAGCTGCGCTACATCCTCGATCTGATCCTTCGGCTCCTTGACGCGCTTGTACCAAGCGACGGGGGGATTCTCGACGATCGTGCCGGTGGCGGCGAGGAGCTCGCGGACAAAGCGATCGTATGGCTTGTTGGCCAGGAGACTGTCGCGTACCCAGGAGTGGAAGGCGAAGTTCGACACCGTGTCGCTGGCGTCGTCGCGCCGGTTCTTGAGCAGCGCCGTCCACTTGTTGGCAAACCAGTCGGCATACCCGGGGCTCGCCAGGAGACGGTCGACGAGGCGCTCCCGCTTGTCGGGAGCGGAGTCGGCGAGGAACGCCGCCGCTTCGGTGGCGGAGGGGATCGAGCCGGTGACGTCAAGCGACACGCGACGGAGGAACGTGGCGTCGTCGCATTCCGGCGACAGCGGCACGCCGACGGCCCGGCAGCGCTCGAAGACATGCTCGTCGATGAAGTTCCGTGGCGTCGGGAGCTCGGCCAGCGCCGGGCCGTGGGGAACGGTGCAGGTCGCCACGGCGACTTGCCCCTGGAAGCGGACCATGACCGCGGCCGTGCCGGGGATCGAACCGACGCTGACCAGCCCCGCGCTGTCGACCTCGGCCCTGGCCCGATCGTTTGACTCGTAGAGCGCCAGCGCCGTCACGTCGCGCGTGCTGCCGTCGACATGGCGGGCGATCGCGCGCAGCGCTTGGCTCGCCCCCGGAGCGAGCGTCATCCCCGCCGGTTCGACGATCAGCTTGTCGAGCGCCGGCAAGTCGCTCGGGCCGAGCCCGGCCCCCTCGCCGATCCACCGCAGGAGCACTCGATGGGCGTCGGAATCGGGGGCGATCCGCTGCCCGCCGCCGTGGGGCACGCTCGCGGTCGCCTTCAGAAGGAGCAGGCTCTGCTCGGGGGCCGCGGTCGACACCCGCCGACCGCGCGCCTCCTTGAGGAGGTGGTCGTAGTCCTCGTCGGGCTGGAAGCCGAGGAGCGAGAGCTGAAAGCCGTTTTGCCCCCCGCCCGCCTTGGCATGACAGGCTCCCATGTTGCAGCCGGCCTTGGTGAGGATCGGCACGACATCGGCGGTGAAGCTCACGGCCCGCTCGGGCGGCACGATCGAGGCGGCGCGGGCCGGCGCAGCAACAAGGGCGATCAAAACAATGGCCAGCATGGCGGCGAGGAGCCAGCTCCCGACCCGGGCGGCCGACGGGGGGATGCTGGCCGAAGGCGACCTGTGGGGAAGGGATGGGGCCACGTGTCGCGCGTCCCTTCGATACGGTGCCATGGGGTGTTCCAGGGGGACGGACCTGCCGACCGGACAGGAAAAGCCCGGGGCGGTCGTTATTCCCCGTATAAATCGTACCTTTTTCCAGGGGGAGGGTCCACCTGGCACGCTCCCCCATCCATCCATCGACCACGGGGCTCAGGATTGTGGAGTGCGACATCCGGAAGGTACGATGCTTTCTGGGGGAGGCATCTGTCCTCGGCTCGGTGGCTCGGCACCAACCAACTCGACACCAACCAGCTCGGCACCAGGAAACGATCACCGGCGAACAGACGGCACGGAAGCGCCTCTGACTTTGACAGTCTGGGCATGAAGCCCACGGTTGAATGTTCTTTCCCACCAAAAGGGGGTGAACGATGCCGCTCTCCGTGACCTGCACCTGTGGACTTGTCTATTCGGTTTCTTCAACGCGGGCCGGCAGCTTGATGGCCTGCCGCTGCGGTCGCGTTGTCGCCGTGCCAGAGACGAATCGGCCGCCGCCGCCGCCGGTGACCGCGATCGGCCCGGATCAGCCGCGCGAGGCGAGCACTGCCGACGATACGATCCAGACAATCAAGCGGATGATCCGGACGCGCGAGCTACCGCTCCCCGGCACGTGCCCCCACTCCGGCAAGCCTGGCAACGACGTCGTCGTGTTCCGGATTCACTTCGACCCCGTAGCCGAGGAGGCGCTGGCGGCCACCGAGCAGGCCTCGGCGGCGTCGAGCCGGTGGAGTCTGTTCGGCCTGTTTTCCGGCAAGCGGGGGGCGGCCATGGTCAAGCAGCCCGCGGAGAGCCTCGGCCGCGATGTGTGGGTCGACGTACCGGTGCGGGTGGCACAGGAAGCTCACGCCGAGATACTCCTTTCGCGGAGCCAGCAGCACCTCCGCGACATGCTCCGCACCGTGCCGATCTACGCGCAGCTCCTCGCGGAGCATCGCACGGCCCGGATCGAGGCCTTGCCGCGGCACAGTGACGGTCAGCCGAATCATGCCCGTCACTGACGCGCCGCGCTGACTGCGACAGCGGGGCGACTGCGGCGGCGGGGCTCGGGCGGGCCTCGAGGATGGCAGCTAGCGGCTAAGACGGTGGGCCTTCGAATCGCCGGCATTCGGTGTTTCCCCCCGCGCTTCCTCCCCGTACGATCCCCGCACAGCGTTCGACCGCGGCAGGAGACGCCTCAGGGAGCGACCGTGGGTCTATCGCTCTTTCGACCTGGTGCCCGCCACCGTCGGGCCTGGCGCCCGCGCGGCGAGGGCCAAGCGAATGCCCAGAAGGAGATCGCATCCCCTTGATTCCGATTTTGCGTCGACCACCGGTGACCCAGCAGGGAATCGTGATCTTCGCGCTCCAGCTCCTGATGGTCGTGCTGATTCCCGTCCTCGACGACGGTGGGCGAGTCGTACCAATACCCTACGCGGCCGCGGCGATCACGGTGGCGATGCTGACGGTCCGGTTCCTCGGCTACCAGCGCACCGCTGGGGCGATCGCCGCGGTCGGCATCGCCACGATCGTCTTGGAGATCGGCTTGCCCCACGTCCCCACGCTGTTTCGGCTTCCGCTCTGGCTTTCGATCGTCGGCGCTTGCACCACCTCTGCGGTGCTGTGCATCAAGTCGGCCTTCGCTCTCTGCGTGCCCCCGGTGCAGCGGATCTTCTGCGGGGCCGCGAGCTTTGTTTTGATCGGCTTCGTATTCGCGAGCGTTCACGCGCTGGTCGGATTTGGCACTGGGACCGGCTACACGCTCGTCGGCGGCGTTGAGCAGGCCCGGCCGCTGCGGTGGGTCGATTTCGTCTGGTTGAGCTTCTCCACGCTGACCACCGCCGGCTTCGGCGATGTGGCGCCGGTGACGGCCGCAGCCTGCGCGGTCGCGACTGTCGAGTCGCTGTGCGGGATCCTTTTCCCGGCCACGCTCATCGCCCGGATCGCCTCGCTCCCGGAGCACCCCCACGGGAGTGGCGGCTAGTCGTTGCTCGGCTGGAGCGGTGGCACTTCCCAAGTATCGACCTCGACGACGGCGACGATGTGCGCCGCGTTGATCGAGCTGTTGGCCCGCTCGTCGGAGGAGAGCTTGACGAGGGGGAAGTGGCCCCAGGGAAAGCCCTCCTTCTTGAACGGCACGATGATCTCGACGTCGAGCCACACCTGCCCGCCGGGGGCCGCTCGGACGTTGCGGACCTCGTCGACGATGAGGACGTGCCCGGTGCCCAGGAGCACGCCGAAGCGGGTTCCCTCCTGCGCGAGCCGTTCGGCGAACCAGGCCGGGAGGAGCTCGGCCGCCTGCCGCCGCCAGTCGGTCGGGGGTGAAACGGGGCTGCCGTTGGAGGAGTCACCTGTCGCCATTTGAGGGATCCCGGAGCGGAGGCGGCGGGGAGCGGGGCCCTGTCGCCGGGGGTGGCCCGATTTGAAAATCCACACCAAATCTAGCAGGCGGGCTCTGGCGCGAGCCAATAAAAGCCTCGCAGGAGCGATCGTGCCGCGGGCGGGGGGCGGCCGCGTCCCGGGCAAGCCTTCGGCGGCAAAGTCAGCCCATCCTGCTTGCGTTCCCTAGGCCGTAAACTACGATTTCCACGGATTCCGGGCCTCCCAATTCATTCAGGGGGGCGTCTCCCTTGCCGATTGTCCATTCCTCTCCGAGGTCGCCATCGATGGTTTCCCAGCCCTCTCTCCGCTTCGCATCGGTGTCGGCCGCGCTCTTTGTGGCGTTGTTCGTAGCGCTTGTGGGCGCCGAGACGCAGGCCGGCTGGCACCACCACTCCCGTCAGGGATGTTCGACATGTGGCGTGAATTGCGGGTCGTCGGGGGGCGGAAGCCATGGCCAGCACCGCTGCTGGCGCTGCCGCCATCACGCCTCGCATGGGAGCTCGGGCGGATCGTCCGGCGGCTCCACAGGGGGCTCTGCCGGTGGCGACGCGGCGAAGGCAACTGATGCCCCGAAGGACACCGCGAAGGACGCCAAGAAGACGGCCGCCGTGGGCGTGCCGGCCGACGGCGTAATGCTCGTCGTCGAGGTGCCGGAGGACGCCACGCTTCTGGTCAACGGTCGGGAGACGAATCTCTCCGGCACGGTCCGCAATTTTGTCTCGGCGGGGCTTTCCGATGACGAGCAGTACGACTACACGATCAGCATGCGGGTGACCCGCGGCGGCAAGGTCGAGGAGCAGACGCGAACGGTGAGCGTCAGCGGCGGCCAGCGGCATGTGGTAGCGTTTGCCGCTCCGCAAGCCCCCGCGACACCGCTTCCCGAAACCGTGGCCGTGACCACGAGCCTCACGCTCCGCGTTCCTGAAGGGGCGAAGGTCTGGATCGAGGGGCAGCCGACCGCCAAGAAGGGGGCTGTTCGCGAGTTTCTCACCTCGGCTCTCGAGGCCGGCGAGACCTGGGAAGGCTATGAAGTGAAGGTGGCAATGGTCGTTGATGGCCGCTCCATCGAGACGACCAAGCGGATCGATCTGGTTGGCGGGAAGGCGATCGATCTGGCGATCGACCCGGCTGCGGCGCTTGCCGCCGAATCTGACGCTGTCGAGCCCTCCCCGGCCGTCGCGGCCGACTCCCTCGGCAGCACCGCCTCGCTCCGCTGACAACCGGTTTACCCGCGCCGGCCGGGCCTGCAAACCCGCTCCCGCGTCCTTCGTGACTCGGCTTCCGCCCACCCGGGCGGGCAGTCTCTCTTTCCCCGTCGGCTGGGTTGCCGCTAGGCTTGCTGTGGCGCCGCATCCGGCACGTCGTCGGGTGGCATTCGCGAGGCGTCCGCCAACGTCATCAGGAAGGGAGTCGATCGATGGGCAAGGGCAACAACAGCCAGAAGAACGACAAGAAGAACAAGAAGCCGAAGCAGGAAAAGCCCAAGGCCGCGCCGAAGAAGTAATCGCGGCGGCCCGCCGTCTGGCCTCTGGCCGGCGGTGGATCGGGTGGACACGTGCCACGGATGGCCAAGCCCACCGACAGCCAACGCCACGGCCGGCGTTCCGCTAAGGGGCGCCGGCCGTCGCCGTCGGGTGGGGGCGCCGGCCGTCGCCGTCGGGGATGATCAGGTTCCACTCACCCCGGCAGCTGGAACGAGACCCACTCGGAGGTGGCGCTCCCCTGGCTGTCCTCGGCGCGGATGGCGACGCGGAGTGTTGACCCTGGGGCGAGGCCGGCGATCCGTGCCGTCGTCGTCGGTGCGGTTACCCCGGCCACCTTCCGGGCCGCACGGCCTGTCCACAGAAACACCGAGTAGCTCGTCGCTCCTCCCACCCCCTGCCACGACAGATCGATCGTCGTCGCCGATACGACCTTGATCGTGATCCCCGTCGGCGTCGCGGCGCCCGCGGCGAGCGTCGCTTGCGCCGTCGCGGCGGCGCTGCCGGCACTGTTCCAGGCCTCGAGCCGCCAGGTGTGCGTCGATCGGGGAGCGAGTCCCGTCAGCGTCGCTGACGTCGTGGCGGCGTCGTAGCTCGCGATCAGCGTCACCGTGCCACCGGTCGTCTCGTAAAGCCGGTAGCCACCTGCTCCCGACACGGCACCCCAGGTCAACGTCGCCGTCGACGAGGTGACGGCGATGGTGAGGCTCGTCGGCGCGGCCGGGGTACTGGGCGCGGCTGGGGCACCGGGGCCGGCGTCGCTTCCCCAGGCGACGAGATCGCGCACGAGCGCTTCGGCGATCGGCGTCCCCCGGCCGGTGACGAGATCGTAGCCCGGGCCGGCAGCGAGCCGGGGGGAGCCGTTGCTCGAGCCGGAGACGATGTCGCGGAAATCGGCTGCCGGCAGGGCGTAAAGCGCCGGGAGGAGGTCCTTGCGGCCGTCGAGGGGGGCGGCACCGCTCACGGCGCGCCCCTGGGCGACGATCGCGCCGATGGCCGCCCACTGTGGCGTGGCGATGCTCGTCCCGCCGTAGGCCACCCACGGGGTCTTTGTGCCATTGGCCTTGGAATCGCAGACGGCCAGGCCCGTGGCCGGATCGGAAACGAGGGCGACGTCGGGGCTCGATCGTTTTTTTGTCGTCTGGGCAACGATCCCTGCCTGATAGGCGGGGCGGGCCTCATAGGCACTCGTTCCGCCGCCGCTGCGGCCCCAGGCCGATTCGATCGCCACCCCCCCCTTGCCGAGCGTCAGCGATGTGCCCCCGATGGCGACCACGTTGGGGCTCATGGCGGGATAGATGCCCGGTGCGCCCCGGTCGCCGCTGGCGGCGAAAAAGCTCACCGGGGAATGCCCGGCGGGGGTCGTGAAGGTGACGTCGTCGGCGGTCTCGCCGGCATACTCTGCCTGGCCCCAGCTCATCGAGACCGCAACCACGCCCGGCGCCGAGCGGGCGAACTTCACCGCGGCAAGCATGTCGGCGGTGGCGTTGCTCTTGGCCTCGACCAAGAGGATCGAGGCCCCAGGGGCGATTCCATGGGCCCATTGGACGTCGAGGCAGGTCTCGGTCGACCAGGAGGCGTTGTAGACCGGCAGCGTCGAGCCGCCGGTCTGGTTGACCTTCTGGAAGGATGGCGGCGCGGGGATCCCGAATGTGGCATCGAAGGTGGCCAGATCGGCGGCGATGTTCGGGCTGTCGTAGGCGGTGACGATGGCGATCGTCGTCCCCCGGCCATCGGCTGGCGTGCCGCCGAAGGAAACGGCGTCGAGTCCATAGGCATGGCGGATCTGCGCTGGCGTGAAGCCGGTCGGCCCCGGAGCCGCCATCGGCAGGGCTGCATCCCGCAGCGCCGTCGACGCGGTGCTCCCTAGCCAGGCCGGCTCGAAGGCCGCGCCTGGGAGCGCCATGGGCGAGATGGAAAACGCCCGCCGCGACTCGAGCGCCTCGGGGGCGTGGAGGTGCGATGGTCGCCCCTGGCGGCGATCCCTGCTCCGCGCTTGCCTCCATCCCATGGCGTGCTCCCGTCTTGGCGATGTGCTCCAGCGGGCAGGCGCCCGCCCCGGTGCTCGCTGGCCGCGCCGCGTTGCGGAGTAGCCATGCGACCATCGAAGAAGCCATCGGCATCGGGCAGAGCCCGGTCGGTGCCCGATTGGCCCGGGCGTCAGGCCTTCAGCGGTCGGCAGGGTCGCCGACCGTCAGGGTCGGCGCCAACCACCCCGTCGATGGGGCCGGACGAGCGTCAGGCTCGAGCCGTGCCGATGGGAACGGCTCTGAGCCCGAAAACCCAGGCTTTTTCGGGGGATCTCAAGGGGAAAAAAGGTCATGGATGACGTCTTCCACAGACAGCCAAGAAGGGATCCGGGCAGTGCATGAATCGACCAGCACGGGGCGGGGATGAATCGACATGTCCGGTGCCCGCGGGCCCCTCGAGCATGGGCTTGTATGATAGGGGTATGCGCTTGTCATCCCGATCAGACCGTGGAGAGAACGTGCTGACGCCCCCGTCGTCGTCGACCCCCCGGTCGCTTCCGCCCCGCGGCACCGACGAGGCCTTCTTCTGGCTCCTGGCAGCGGCCTTCCTCGTCGTCGTGGGGTCGGTTCACGCGCTCTTTATCGGCGTCGCGCTGTTTCAATCCGTCGCGGCGATCCCGATAGCCCATCAGTCGCCCGACAAGGTCGGCATCATCGCCACCGCCGTGATCCGGATGGTGACGCTCCTTCCGGCTGTCGCCCTGCTTCGTGTCTTGGACCAGCGCTTCGGCCTCGTCGGCCAACGCGGATCGGCCTTCCGCGTCCTGGGGGCCCTTGTCGTCGTCAGCATCTTCGAATGGTGGCTGTTTCTCGCCGGAGTGAGGCTCGTCGATTGGTGTCGCGGCACCGATGCCATGGCGATCGTCCCGACGTCCCCCTACGGCATCAGCTACCGGGTGATGGTCCTCGGCGTCGGGATGCTGTTGTTCGCGCTGGGCTCGCAGTGGCAGCGGATGAAGTCTTTGGAGCTCCGAAATGCCGAAGCGGAAGCGGCCCTGCGAACCAGCGAGCTTCAGCGGCTCGAGGCCCAACTCCAGCCCCACTTCCTCTTCAATGCCCTGACGGCAGTGCTCGCCTGCCGGCATGATCCCGAGGCCGTGGCGAACGTCACGATCGGCCTCTCCGAGCACCTTCGCTTCTGTCTCAGTCGCCAGGGGACGCTCGAGCCGCTCTCCCGGGAGATCGACGCGCTCGAGCACTACCTCGCCGTGCAGCGGGCCCGGTTTGGCAAGGCGCTTGATTGCCGGATCGACTGCAGCGCAAAGGCGCGGGAGATGCTCGTGCCACCAGCGATCGTCGAGCCACTCCTCGACAACGCCCTTAAACACGGAGCTATCACGAGTCCCGCACCGCTGCGGATTGTTGTTGACTGCCGGACGGAAGGGACGACGCTCGTCGTCACCGTCGACAACAGTGGCACGTGGATCGAACCGGGGGCGGACGGTCGCCGCGGCACGGGGCTGGCGAACCTTCGCAAGCGTCTTGATCTCCTCGACTTCTCCGATGCCGCGCTCAAGTGCGGCCCGGAGACCGGCGGGGTGCGTGCCTGCTTGAGGCTGCCAATGGTTCGCTTGTCCGCCGAAACCGGGCCCCTGGCCGTCGCGAGCGGAGACAGGCGATGATCCGCGCGATCCTGGTCGACGACGAAGAGTCAGCGCTCCGTTGGCTGGCAGACGTGCTCTCGTCGCAGCCGAAGGTCGAGGTATTGGGCACCGCCACGAGCGTTGCGGCAGCCTTGGTGCTCCTGGAGACGATCCGGCCCGACGTCGTCTTCCTCGACATCTCCATGCCGAGGCAGTGTGGCATGACGCTCTTCGCCTCCGTCGACCCCAACATCCGCATTGTCCTCGTCACCGCCCACGATGACCGGATGCTCGACGCCTTTGAGGTGGGGGCATTCGATTACGTTTTGAAGCCGGTGACGGCTGCCCGGATTGGCAAGACCATCGATCGCCTCCGCCACGAGCTGCGGCAGCGGCCGGCCGAGCCTGTCGCGCCTGTCGCGCCTGTCGAGAGCGGGAGGATCACGGTCTCCACTCCTGCCGGCACGATCCTCGTCCCCACCGACGAGGTGCTGTGGATCGAAGCCCGGCAGAACTATTCCCAGATCCATCGGGCGGGCGGAGGTCCGCTCCTCGTCAAACGCCTGCTCGGCGATTTCGGTGAGGAGCTGCCGTCGGGGCGATTTGCGCGCATCGGCCGGTCGCTGGTCGTCAATCTCCGTTCGCTCCGCACCGTCAGCAGGCTCGAGGGGAGCGGGGCGCTGCTTGAGTTTGCCGACACGTCCGAGACGCTCGTCGTCGGCCGAGCCGCGATGGCCAGGCTCCGACAGCTGCTCGCCCTCCAACCCCCGCGCGAATCGCTGCCGGGGTAAAACGCCGGCGACGGTTCGCTCTCCCGCTCCCCCGATCTCGCCGCCCGGGTGCAGTCGCGCCGTCGGAAGGCGTTAGGAGGCTGTGGATAAAGTGCAGGCCCGACCGCACGAGGCGGTCGCGAGTGCGTAGCACCCGAGAAAACCGGAGGTTTTCCAAGTGGAAAAAGGTCATGGATGACTTTTTCCACG